>NZ_CP120853.1:6357500-6607500 GCF_042465725.1 Microcoleus anatoxicus
AAGGGTCAGCCCTGAACACAGTTTTTTTTGGTGGCGGTACACCTTCCCTGCTGTCAGTGAAACAATTAACCACTATTTTAGAAACTCTCGACAGCAAATTTGGGATTGCTGCTGAGGCGGAAATTTCTATAGAAATAGACCCAGGTACCTTTAGTTTAGAACAGTTGCGGGGATATGTAGCCGCGGGAGTTAATCGAGTTAGTTTGGGTTCCCAAGCTTTTCAGGATGAATTGTTGCAAGCTTGCGGGCGATCGCACTCTGTGGCTGATATTTTTGCATCAGTAGAAATAATTCGAGCCACGGGTATAGTCAATTTCAGTTTAGACCTAATATCGGGACTGCCGCACCAAACGGCTGATGAGTGGGAAGCTTCCCTGAGATCCGCCGTAGCAATTTCCCCCACTCACCTGTCGAGTTACGACTTAATTATTGAGCCCGTCACAGCTTTCGGCCGCTATTTTCAAGCAGGGGAACAACCCTTGCCTGCGGATGAAACCGCTGCTCAAATGTACCGTTTAGCGCGAGAAATTCTCACCGGTTCTGGATACGAACATTACGAGATTTCCAATTATGCTCGGCCCGGTTATCAGTGTCGTCACAACCGCGTGTATTGGGAAAATCGCCCTTATTACGGTTTGGGAATGGGGGCTGCGAGTTATGTGGATGGAGTGCGGTGGACGAGACCTCGCAAAACTCAAGAATATTATGAATGGGTGCGATCGATTTCTCCCATCGATTCCCAGGATGATGCTGAATCGACAATTAAGCAAAATTTCCCCCGGTCAGAAAATGAAGTTTTATTAGAAACCTTAATGTTGGGTTTGCGTTTAGCAGAAGGGCTGAGTTTGTCAGAGTTAGCTGATAAGTTCGGTCAAAAAACCGTTGAGAAAATTTGGCAGTCTTTGCAACGGTACTCGCGGCAAGGGTGGGTGGAAATTGTGGCTTCTGATGGGGCGATTCCCGACGGGATAGCTTCGGTTCACACAACTTTAAATCAGGGCAAACTGCTACGGCTGTCCGGGAATTTGAGGTTAAGCGATCCCGAAGGTTTTTTATTTTCCAATACTATATTGGCTACTTTATTTAACAAGTTACAGGAGAATATATAGCGGTTCTCAAGTAAATTATTGCTGGGTCTAGGGCGTGTTTTCTTTCGTCTTAGATCCCACCAGCCCTAGGGGCTGGGGGGGAGGGTGTAGGGCATAGTTTCTTTTTCTTCCTTATTCCTTGTCCTACCCGAACGAATAACAAAGAAGTCGAGTATCTCAAATGGGTTCACTGCTTTTTAAATTGATCCCTATACTTTTAACAGAAAGCAGGATATTGTTTAGATCGATTCTGAAAAAAAGTCAAAGATTAAGTCAGCCTTAAGATAGACGCAGGGTATTTAATTTTGATGCCATAATTTATAGGAATGATTTAAAAATAAAAAGTAATTTAATGAACACTCTACTTCTAGACCGCAATCAAATTGCAAACAAGCCCAAAATTGTAATTGCGAAACGCCATTGCAATTCTATTTCTAAATGTACTTTTTGCCATCACTATCAAATCCAAACAGGTTCCTTTGGTCAGTGCCAATTGTTGAGCGCACCTGTTATGGGTGCATGGGAATCTTGTTCTTTAGGTACGCCTGTCTTTGCACAAGCTTGACAGTAAATTAAGAAGTTTAAAGACAAATTAAACCGTTGAAATACCTAGGGAAATAACATAATTATTGCCATTTTAAAAAAATTGTGTTAGCTTGGTAAGTGTCAACTTTTTGATTAAATCACCTCCTTGCAAAAATAGCAACTTAAGAACATGAATTTAACAATTAACTCCGTAAATTCCGATCCCTCTGTAAAGATTCTGTGTTGGTATATCAATACTACTAACAAGATTCAAATTGCTCGGATTACCAATATTCCTGATTGGTATTTTGAGCGCACGGTATTTCCGGGAGAACGTTTGTTGTTTGAAGCACCACAGCACGCTGAGTTGGAAGTTTCCCGGAGTACGGAGAGTGGTGCAATTGTGTGCGATCGCATTGGGTGCGATCGACTACAGGTTGAAGAAGTAAGTACACTTGATTAAAAATCATTGCCAAAAGCCAGTGACACAGGCCCAAAAGCCTGTGAAATCAGTCTGGCCCAGGCAAGATGGCTGTGAATTACTCCATTCAAGAACAGGCAATAAGCCTGTCCCACTTTTAATTAAAAAAAAATTAAAAATAATTAAAAATACCAATAGGTGACATACTCCCACATCAAATCTGAGTACAGATTATGATGTGGGCTTCTTAACAGCCCGATGAAGGGTATGTAAGATTTCCTTGATGGTACTGTTATCCATAGAACCAACTATGGAAAGATTCCCACTACGGCGTTTTATACTGGGGAAAATGCTAGGGCCCCAGTCTTTTTACGTTAATCGCAGCATTAAGATCGCGATCGACCATTAAAGAATGTTGCTCATCCCAATAGTTCCGTATACCGCAATCGGTGAAAATAATTTCATTCCGATAGCACAGAACCATTGAAGTATAAGCAGGTTTCTGCGGAACGACGACTGCTCCAGCTTTTTCGGCTATGTATTCCAGTGTCTTGAAAAATTGACCGAACGCAGCATCGAGCCAAGACTTGTTTAATCCTGATTTTGCTGATTGACCGTTCGGGAGGTAGTTACCCTCGTCATCTTGCTTAACTTTATTCCGCTTCGTTAAGCCTTTTAAATTCAAGTCTTCGTGAAAGAAGAATTTAGCTCCAGACCTGACAAGTTTGTGAGCCGTTTTATAATGAAAATCTTGGCGATAACGCGCTATTTTTTGGTGCTGTCTCGCTTCTTTTTTGGCTAATTTTCGCCGACATTTAGAGCCTAGCTTCCGCTTGTTCCGCTTTTTTGAAATGCGGTCTAGCTTGGCTTGGTTTTTGCGAAGCGGTTTCAACGAAGGTAACTTTTCGCCCGATGACGTTGCCAGGTAGACATCTTCGTGTAGCACCGCATCTAATCCGATCGAGTTATCCCAGTTTGGGGCAACTTTATCAGGAATAAACTGCGGCACTGAAGCGTCTTCAATCATTATTTGAACAAACCAACCGTCAGCCTTTCTAGTTACACTAATTTGCTTGACGTTAAACCCATCGGGGATTGGGCGGTGCATCCGAATTTTTATGATGCCCAACTTCGGCAATCGGATATAAAACCAATTCTTGCGAATTAATTTAATCCAGTCACTGTTAGCTGTACAAAAAGTCATCGTCCGATAATCCGCTTCAGTCTTGAATCGGGGTTTACCAGATCGCCCGCCTTTACTATCCCCTACGATAAACCGCTCAAAAGCTTTGTCTACTCGCTTAGAGACATCTTGCAGAATAGTTGAATCTATCTGTTTGAAGTCCAATAGTTCGCCACTGTGAAAAACTTTTATTAAGTCTTTTTTGATGACTGGTAATTGTTGTTTTTGGGAGTAGTAGTTGGGCTTCGCGCGGGGCGCAGAGATACTAGCAATTAATGGACAAGCATTTATAGCAGTACGGTTCATCTCCCACCAATCAAACCGATCGCCTAACTGTCTGTTATACCAATAGCGACAGATTCTCAACCAATGATTGAGGGTTAATTTTTGATTAGTGTCGGGATAGAACTGGTACTGATAACTTGCTTTCATTACATCACAGCCGATTGTTGCTTCAATATACACCACAAACTGAACCAAGTAAGCTGATCAACAATCTTAAGACTGTATCTAGTCGCTATTTGCGGAAAGAGTTTGTAGATGAAGTTGAAAAAGTTTACGGGAAAGATGTTTTTTGGACAAATGGATATTTTATTGCTTCCTGTGGCGGCGTGACGGTTGAGCAATTAAAGAAGTACATTGAGGAGCAAGATAGACCTGTAGAATAAGATTTGTTCGTCTCGTCATCCACCTGCCCACTGCTCAAAGCGTAGCTTTGAGATTGTGAACAAGTGGAATCCTCGTCTCACGCGCCTTTCATCCCACACCAACCGAAGCGGTATGGTGTGGGGATTCCCGTCTGTCAAGCTAAACTATAAAACTAACCCTATTTAATATTAAAACTCGATGTCCCTAACCACAGAAATTCTCTCTCAACTGCCTGGAAACGCCCTCGAAGGCTTACTTCAAGTCGATCGACTCTGGGAAAACCTCAAACAAAACACCGCACCCACACCCCAAGTCATCGAGTACAGCCCACAACCTCTCGAAACCATAAACTTCGACATAGTTATCAGTGGCGCAACCCTAGGAATACTAATCGGTACAGCCCTAGCCCTGCAAGGCTGGCGAGTTGCCTTACTCGAACGTGGCATCCTGCGAGGCCGCGATCAAGAATGGAACATTTCCCGCAAAGAATTAGACGTATTCTTAAAACTAAATTTGCTATCCCTTGAACAAATAGAAAAAGCCATTGCTACCGAATACAACCCAGCCCGCATCAGCTTTCCCGATACCCCAGACATTTGGGTGCGGGACGTACTCAACATTGGAATCGACCCAGTTTACCTCCTCGAAACCCTAAAACAGCGCTTTCTCCAAGCCGGAGGTAAACTATTTGAAAATACACCATTTAAAAAAGCAACCATTCACCCCAATGGAGTTGTCATAGAATCTACCAATACAGATGCGCAAGCAGCCCCAAATTTATTTAAAACCAGATTATTAATAGACGCAATGGGGCATTTTTCACCCATTGTGCGACAAGCCAGACAAGGCAAAAAACCCGATGCCGTCTGCTTAGTAGTCGGTAGTTGCGCCCAAGGATTCCCCAACAACGACACCGGCGACATATTTGCATCCTTCACCCCAATGCAAAATCAGTGCCAATATTTTTGGGAAGCATTTCCCGCGCGAGACGGGCGCACCACTTACCTATTTACTTACCTAGATGCCGACACCGAAAGATTCAGTTTAGAAACATTATTTGAAGAATATCTGCGCTTGCTTCCCCAATATCAAAACGTCCAACTTCACCAGCTAAAATTTCAAAGAGCACTCTATGGATTTTTCCCTTGCTATCGCCAAAGTCCTCTCAAAACCCCTTGGAATCGAATTCTCCCCGTCGGAGATAGCAGCGGCAGTCAATCTCCCCTCAGCTTTGGTGGTTTCGGCGCAATGGTGCGTCATCTTCAGCGCTTAACTCTGGGAATTCACGAAGCTTTGACAAGCGACAGTCTCAGTCAAAATTCCCTGGCACTTTTGCAGCCCTATCAGCCAAATCTATCTGTCACCTGGTTGTTTCAGCGTTCAATGAGTGCGGCAATGAATCAGAAAATAGCCCCCAATCAAATTAATCAACTTTTGTCTAGTGTGTTTCAGGTAATGGAACAGTTGGGGGAACCTGTACTAAAACCATTTCTTCAGGATATCGTGCTGTTTCCGGCTTTGTCAAAAACGCTGTTTAAAACTGCAATTACTCATCCTGGATTAGTGATGAAAATCATCCCCCAGGTGGGAATACCTAATTTGTTGGATTGGATGGTTCATTATGCAAATTTAGGGATTTATACGGGATTGCAGCCTTTGGCTAAAGCTGTAGAACCGCAGGTGAAGCAGTTGTCACCGCAGCAGCAATATTATTTTCACCGATTAATTGAAGCCTGGGAATACGGCGCTGGGGGCGATTATTAACTGATAAACAAACAGGCAAGATGCCTGTTTTACGGTGCTATAACTATTAAAGCTTGAGGAATAACTCGAAATTTCGCAGGAGTATGAGTTGTGATTTCACCATCGGTATTGATCGCAAGACGTTTGGTAGTATACACCTCAATTTCTTCAGATTCCAAGGTGCGTACATTAGACCAAATAGCATGATTGCCTTGCCTCATGGCAGGAAGTAAAGCGATTATTTCCCACCAATTATTTGTTTCCAAACTGTACAAATCTAGTCGCCGATCGTCTATGGTTGCATCTTCCGCAATCGTCATGCCACCGCCGTAGTAGCGACCGTTACCAATCGCAATTTGAATAGTTCTTACATAAAAGATTTGGTTATTTGTATGAATTTCCGCTCTAAAGATTCGGGATTTCCAAATTACTTGCAACGCAGTAAAAGCATAAGCTAAAATACCCCAACGCTGCTTGACTTCTTTAGTCAGTCGTTCGGTAATTTGCACGCTCAATCCCAAACTGGCTACATTAAAAAAATGCTGACCGTTCACCCAACCTAAGTCTATGCGCCGGACTTTACCGCTGGCAATTACTTGACAAGCTGCTGATAAAGAGGTAGGAATTCCGAGAGTGCGAGCTAAGTCATTGGCAGTTCCCATGGGCAAAATACCCAAGGGCAACTGAGTGTCAATTAAACCTTCGATGGCTGCATTCAGAGTGCCGTCTCCACCGCCGACTATGACTAATTCCACCAAATTTTGGTAGGATTTTATGATTGCTGAAAGTTCGTGAGGATGGTTGCTAGACTCTACAATTAACTCGAAACCTAGTGCTTGCAATTGGGCAGTTGCTTGAGAGAAGAGATTTTTTCCTTTTCGGGAGTGCTGGTTTATTAACAGTAGAGCTTTTTTCATTTTTTGAGTGTTATTGGTTATTTGTTATTTGTTATTTGTTATAACAATAAAGGTCAACTATCAACTGCCCACTGCAAACGTTCATCTACCTCCCTGCTGAAAAAAGCTCAACTAAAATTATGTCTAATATTTTAGAACAAGCGCAAGCCGCTGCCGATCGCCAAAACTGGTCTGAACTTGTCCAATGCTTGCAACAACTGCCACTCAAGGGACACCGGGCGCTGGAAACACAAAATTTAGACAAGGCCGTAAGTTTGGCCATAGAAGCCTTAGAATGGGGCGATTTTCAAGATCGATGGGATATTGCGAAAATATTGCCCAATCTGGGAACTAGGGCGATCGCACCCTTAATCGATATACTCGAAAACGAAGACGCAGATACCGAACAGCAGTGGTTCGCCACCCGCATCCTCGGAAAGTTCGATCGCCCGGAAGTGATTGAAACTTTAGCAAAATTAGTCAAAAATTCCGACGAAGAATTGAGTCAAATCGCAGCGGAAACCCTGGGGAATTTAGGGCCAACAGCAGTAGCATCCCTAGCAGCTTTGTTATTGCAAGCAGAATCCCGACAGTTTGCAACAGAAGCACTGGCTCAAATTCGCCACAGTGAAACCATCGTACCGCTGTTGAGTGTAGTCGGAGATTCCGAAGTTGCAGTGCGGTTGGCGGCGATCGAGGCGCTGAGCACCTTTCACGACTCGCGGATTGGGCCGGTATTGATAGCAGCACTCACAGATCCAGCCACAGCAGTCAGAAAAGAAGCCGTGCGAGCCCTAGGAGTTCGTTCGTACCTAGATGCAGAATTCGATTTAGTTAATTTGCTGAAACCTTTGTTGTGGGATATCCGTTTGGAAGTTTGTCAGCAAGCTGCGATGGCTCTTGGACGGCTGAAAACGGATGCAGCGGCGACGGCTTTATTTGAATTATTGCGATCGGTAACAACTCCGGTGGAATTGCAAATTGAAACTGTTCGGGCTTTAAGCTGGATGGAAACGAGCGCGGCTTGGGAATATTTGCAACAAGCGCTAACAGGAGAATTTCCTAAAATTAATTATGCTGTTTGTCAAGAAATTATTACGGTGTTGGGGCGTCTGTCAAAGCCGGAATTAAAAGGCAAAGCTGCTGAGATTCTGATCGATTTTCTTGAAAGTAGTCATGCAGCAGCCCAACAGGTGGAAGTCCAACAATCTTTAGCTTTAGCTTTAGGTCAATTAGGAGATTTCAGGGCGCTAGATTGTTTGATTCAACTGTTGGCTAACCCAGATACCAGAATCAGGCTGCACAGTTTATCAGCGCTCAAACAGCTAGGTGCGGATCGGGTGAGGCAGAAATTAGAAAGTTTACTGAAAGAAGATAATTTGGAACTGGGGTTGAGAAAGGGAATTGCGATCGCATTGCAAGAATGGTAGCAGCATCAATCAAAAAACAGAATACCGATATCCCCGACTTCTTCAATAAGTCGGGGAGATACTTGGGTATCGTCCTGTATTCATCTCTCTTCTCTTCTGGAGACTCTGGGGAAAGAGCGGTTTAATCATTCCCAAACAACCGTAAACAATATTAAAGAATCCGTTGCCGAACTTTCTGCGGCTAGGTCATCCATTTTCTTTGTGAAGTTGGGCGATCGCACTTGTCACCCGCCCCAAATCCTCATCAGTTAAATTAGAACCAGAAGGTAAACAAAGCCCATACTCAAATAACTCTTGGGCTACCGCACCGCCGATACATTCACAATCAGCAAAAACAGGCTGTAAATGTAAAGGTTTCCAAACCGGACGCGCTTCTATTTTCTCTTGGGCCAGCGCCAGACGAACCTGTTCTCTATCTACACCAAAAGCGGCAGGATCGATTGTCAAACAAGTCAGCCAGCGAGTAGCTTTGCCAAAAGCTGCTTCCGGCATAAATTCGATTCCCGGCAAGTTTTCTAAAGCTTGTTTGTAAAATTCAAAATTGTGCCTTCTCGCCTGTACTCTTTCCTCTAAAACCTGCAATTGTCCCCGACCAATTCCCGCTAAAACATTACTGAGGCGGTAGTTATAGCCAATTTCAGAATGTTGATAGTGAGGAGCGGGGTCGCGGGCTTGGGTTGCCAAAAAACGAGCTTTTTCTATTAATTTTTGGTCATCTGAAACTAACATTCCGCCGCCGGAAGTGGTGATAATTTTGTTACCATTGAATGAGAAAATGCCGATTTTACCAAAGCTTCCAGGCGATCGACCTTTGTAGCTAGCCCCTAGAGATTCGGCTGCATCTTCTATTAGCGGAATTTCATAAGCATTGCAAGCTGCTAGAATTGGGTCGATGTCGCAACTTTGACCGTAGAGGTGTACGATGACAACAGCTTTGGGTAATTTACCAATTTTTGCTCGTTTGTCAAGGGCTTCTCGGAACAAGTTGGGGTCTAGATTCCAGGAAGTGCGATCGCTATCGATAAAAACAGGTTTTGCACCAAGATAAGTAATCGGGCTAGCAGTCGCAATAAAAGTCAGAGTCGAGCAAAAAACTTCATCTCCCGCACCGACACCAATTAATTTGAGAGCCAAATGCAAAGCTGCGGTACCCGAAGTAACAGCCGCCGCGTGTTTAGCGCCAACTACTTCGCAGAATTCTTGCTCGAAAGCGTCTACATGGGGACCGACGGGGGCGATCCAGTTGGTGTCAAAGGCTTCTTTGACGAACTCCTGTTCGAGGGAACCCATGTGAGGTGTTGATAGCAGAATTTGTTTTTTCACTATGTAAAATAAACTGTAAGTAATGTTTCCAATTACCACTTTGGGGTATTTGAACCTGGAAGCAATAATTTTTCGCATACTAAGTATACAGCACTTTTAATCTGCTGGTTGCTAATGGCTTCCACCACAGGGATACAAACCAAATTCATTAGCGATCGACTTACTCAAAAATACCAATCGATACTTGAAAATCTTTTTAATGAGAGAGCCAATATCTTTCATCAAAGTTGTGTAGAGCATCTGTGATGTTATTTCTTTGTTAGCTAGAATATTTTCACCATTTTCAATAGTATAAGCAGCTCCGATAAATGGTAAAGGTTGCATATTAGCATTAGGTAACAAATCAAAGCAATTATTATAGAAATCAGGATTTTCAAAAAGCAGTTCATGCAAAGCATACTTAATAATTACCGAGGTGCCACTGACCTGATTAAAATTTTTAGTGTTCATGTAAAGAAATTTACTGTTTTCTCGATAAATGTATCCTTTCCTAAATACCCAACCATCACCGTCTTGATTTCGATCGACATACTCAGCGAGCTGGTTACTGACACAATCATCAGAATCTATTACCATAATATGTGAAGGCTGAAATTGTTGTTGACTAAAGTCTATTCCCGTTAAAATCTTTCGGGTTTTGTCTGCATTTTTCATGGCAATTTCTTTGCTAGAAATAGCATAATCATAACCTTCTAAATGTTCTTCTTCAGTTTTCTTGTAAATAGGTACTGGAAAATCAACCTCAACATAGTAAACATGAGGATGTTGAAACTGAATATTTGGTTTTTCGTTACAAATCACAACAACTCGGAAATTAGATGATGTTTGATTACAAGCAGACTTAACGCATCGTTCGACTAATTTAGAGAGGATTTCCCAGGAATTGGTAATTTCCTTACTTTTGACCGGGATCACAAAAACAAGCATGAATTTTTCTCCTAGTAATTCAAATTTTCAGTATTCATTAAAACAAGTTTGGTTGGTCAACTCCGTGAATATTTTACCTTACCTCTGAAGGTAAACGATAGGCAGGAAAAAACTTTGAATTGAGCATTTCTTCTGGTTGAATCCCTAAATATTTTGCTCGTAACTCAACCAGATGATGATATTGTTCTTCATCTGTAATCAGACGCATAGTAAAGAAATTGTGCCTTTCTTTGGAAAAACCAGACTTGAATATGTAAAGACTATCTTCCTTAGACCCTCCCACACCACCTCCCATATGAAAAAATTCATTTCCCCGTTCTTGAGACCAGTATCTGCCATAGTCAAATATTAAACTAAAAGGAGACTCACTCAAAAACTCAGTTTTGCTTCCGCCCAGGTGAGCCTGAACTATACCACCACATTCTAGAAATATGGAAGCACTCGCAATTTGATTCTCCTTTTCTACAAGGCATAAATGAGTGTGTTCTCCTAATTTTGCTAAATCTTCAAAATACTCACGTCCAAAATAATAGGATTTACTCGCTTCAACACGGCCCATGGTCTCTTCATAAACTTCCATAAATTCATTGAGGTATTCCAAATAAGGGACTATTGTTGCGGTCAACCCTAATCTTTTACACTTATTAATTGTACTTTTATGACCCTTTCTAGTCCGCGACTTAATTTTACCTGCCGAAAGTTTTAAGTCAACGGATACCGTCTCGCCATTAGGTGTAAAAGTCCCTGGTTGACAAATTTGATTTAAGTTGTCATGGAGGATAGGATGAAGCCGAAAAAAAGCGGAACATACACCCTTATTCCTCAAAACTCGCTTGAGTTCGTTGATGGCAAAATCTGGAAATCCTGGGGTGTTAGCTGCGGCTTCACTTAATAAAAATCCGGGATATCCGTAGGGAGAGATAACATCAAAAATTTCCAGATCTGATAATTCCGTTGGCACGAGGTCATGGCAGGGACGTAGCAAATAAGGCAAGAATAAAATCTTCTCCCCATCAACTATCAAAAAAGCTTCTGGAGTTGTGTTAGTTCTTTTTGAATCTAACAATAAATACTCAGGTAAGTGATAGGTATCATGGCGAATTTTCCCCAATATTTCCAGCCATAATGGGTTTTGTATATCAAGGATTGAAATATTCATCTGCCTTCCTCCAACAAGTGATAGGTATAGTCGGAAATTTTTGGTAATTTTTATCGAGATAATCTCGCGATAATTAGGTGTTATTTTTCAAAGGATTGAAATGTTTATCTGTCTTACTCCGACCACAAAACAGGAAACACGGCTGGATCGTGGAAATCAGGATCGCCCTTGGGCAATTTACGGCACAAAAGTTCGTTAAGAATGTGAACTTCTTCGCCTTTTTGATTCCAAAAATGCCGATATTGGTTAGCTTCATCTTGTAGGTGAATTGCCATTGCCAAACGGGTGCGATCGCTAGTGTTAGGGTAGCTACCGTGAATTGTCCAACAGTGATGAAAGCTCATTTGACCTTTCTTTAATGTCATCGGTAGTTTGATGATTTGCTCTCCTTTAGGGCATAAATTTTGTTCTATTTCCTCAAGATTCGGATTGTTAAAAGATCGCATATTTTCAAGTCCAGACCACTTGTGGCTGCGATCGAAAACTGCGATTGGGCCCATCAACTCGTCGCAGTCTTGGAAAGGTATCCAAGCTGTGAGCAAATTATCGGAGGTACAGGTTGACCAGTAGGCGCGATCGACGTGCCAGCCGATGGTAGTTTTGCCGCTTTTGGGTGGCTTAGAAATGATTTGGTCGTCTAAAATGCGAATTTGCTTGGTTCTTGCCAGTCGTGCGGCGATCGCGCCGATAATTGGTTGAAGGGCAAATTTCCGCAAAGCGTTACTTTGCAATGAAATAAATTCGTTGTTGCGAGTAACATCTCCATCTTCTGGCTTCCAGTTACAGTATCCGCTACTGAGAGGAAGTACCGCATCTCTTTCTCCTTGATAAAATTTTTCGCAAGCTAAAATTGCTTCGTCAATCATTTCATCAGGGATAACTTTTTGGGAAATGTACCAGCCGTGTTCTTCGTAAAACTGCACATCTTCTTCTGTCGGCAGAAGAGATTTCTCTTCATCTGTTAAAACTTGAGTTAAAGTTTCCATTTTTTATTCTGTCCTAGGGATTGACTAAGTGTTTTTTAGGAATTTTTCACAGACCCAATCTAACAAATGACTAAGGAACGATCGCTTGGGACAAATTCAACTAATTTGGTGACAACTCGCTCAATATCATTGTAGGAGTAACGATGATCTGCGGGTATTGTCAGCAACCGATTTGACAAATCAAAGGCCAGCGGATCGTTACCGGATAATTGGTCTGGCGGTTGTGGCCAATGAACTGAAGCAAAAATATTTTCGCTAATCAAAAATCGGCGCAGTTCTTGTCGAACTTGAGTATTTTTGCAGAGGAGGATGCTGTTAAAAGGTACTGAACCTGGTTTCCAATCAGTAAAAATCGGTTCCCAATAGTCGTTTTTTTCTTTCACTATCAAATCTAAAAAATTTCTGATATTAGCTGCTCGCTGTTGCCTCATTTCAGAAATTTTTAAACTTAATAGGACATTTTTTGTCAAGGTAGAAATGGCGTGTTCGCCATCGTTAATCAGCTCATGTTCGCCCTCTAATTGTAAAGTTCGATAGCTATCTTTGGAAATATCTGCCCCCATTAAATACGATCGCTTTAGTAGCATGGCGGTGAGTTTTTGGGCTGCGGCGGGTGATTCTGATTGAGAAGGTCGAGGTAGTTCCATTTTTTGCCCCGACCAAATCATCCCTCCGTCGGGAATTGGCAGTGTTTTACGCAGGGATGCGATCGCGTAATGAGCGGTAGTTTGTTGCGCCCAAAGGGAGAAGGGATCGTGGCTGTGGTCTTCAATCAAAATCATATCTTGATGTTGAGTTAGCCAATCTTGCCAAGCTTTTCCTTCCTTGATGCCAAACAAATTAACTGCTAATACCAAATCACCTGGTGAAGGGCGAAGGGAGTTAAAATCTGGTGCTGCTTCGGTAGGCAAATCTCGATACCAACAGACATCGAAAACTCTAGCCATTTTTTCGGCAACTTCCATGCAGTAATAGGTCGGCAAATGCAGCTTCAATCGCTGTCCATCACCTCTTAAGAAACGTTCTAGCGACAATAAAATGCCCGTAGCGGTAGAAAATAATTCGTAGCTTTGAGGAAATAACGTTGGCGATGATGATGATGCCAAAGCATCATCCGACCAATCAAATTCCGAACCGACTTCCCATCTTACTATCATTAATTTAAATTCCTCATTCATTACCTTTAAATTCTTGTCCAGTGGCTTGACCTTCTTGGCTGATTTCTTTTTGTCCCAAAACTTTCCCTATTGTGAGGAAAAGTATTTTTAAATCCAGCCACAGGCTCCAATTATCGACATACCAAACGTCGAGTCTAAATTTTTCCGGCCAATTTCCATCTAGTAGTCGGCGACCGTTGACCTGAGCCCAGCCAGTGATTCCGGGCATAACTTCGTGGCGGCGTGCTTGTTCTGGGCTGTAGCGTTCTAGGTATCTTACTAATAAGGGGCGAGGGCCAACCAAGCTCATGTCGCCTTTGAGAACGTTCCACAGTTGCGGAAGTTCGTCCAAACTGGTTTTACGCAATAATTGACCGATCGCAGTCAGGCGTTGCTCATCGGGGAGCAGGTTTCCTTCTGCATCGCGATCGCTTGTCATGGTGCGAAATTTGTAGAAGTTGAAAACGCGACCGTTTTTACCGGGACGCGGTTGGGTAAAAACAATGGGGCTACCCATGCGGAGGTAGATGGCGATCGCCACGATTAAAAGTAAGGGAGAGAAAATTAGTAGTGCGATCGCGGCAACTAATCTATCTAATACCCACTTAGTTAGTTTGGCGAATTTGGTGATTAGCGATTGGTGATTATTCATTGTTGATTATTTGTTACTTAAATCAATATTTGGGATATTAATGTTGGCAAAATTTTCAGTGAGTTATTTAGAGAAGAAGTCCTGGCAGTAGAACACAAAAATTATAAAGGATTAAGCAGTGGCTTCTACATACAATTCCTCATGGAGTTTCACAATCTGCCGCAGCTCGTAATTTGCCATCCACGTTCTTCCCTTTTGTCCCATTACTTGAGCTTCTTGGCGATGATCTAATACCCAGGCCATTGCATTAGCAATTCCTTTTGTATCTCCCACATCTACCAGAAGACCGCAATCTTTTTCCAGCAAATCCCTTGTGCCACGGATATTGGTGCCAATCACCGGAACTTCCAGGGACAAAGACTCCATCACACAATTGGGAAGCCCTTCCTGTTCAGAAACAAGTATTGTTGCTACAGAAGCACGCATCAAAATTTGAATATCCCTGCGAAACCCCAAAAAATGGACTTGATTTTGAATTTTTAACTCAGAGGCTAATTTTTTCATCTGATCTACCAACTTTCCTCCACCGGCAAGTGCCAAATGTACCTCTGGTCTTTGCAGTTGAGCCAATGCTTTGAGCAAATCTTGATGATGTTTGCGAGGAATGAACTCAGCTACTGCCAAAAACATTGGTGCATCTAGCTGTAGTCCCAACTCTTGACGTACTTGCGCTACCTCAGTTTCAGAAATAGCATTGGGGTTATAGCGATCAACATTCAAACCCGTTCCAGGGATGTAGCGAACTTCTTTGCTAGGAACCAGTTGATAGTGCTTTGCCGCTTCCTCATCCTCACGATTGACTACGATTAAATAGTCAGTCCAGTAGCCAGCTAGTTTTTCTAAGGCCAAAAATCCAGCATTTTTTAGGAGTGATCCGCCACGATAGAAATGAAAGCCTTGGGCAGTGTAAATTATCTTAAGATTTCCTTGCTTTCTCCAAGAATTGAGAGCATACCGGGCGACAAAAGCAGCTACAGGCGTGGATACGTTTACTAAGTCATATTCCCGTTGGTTCATCACCGCTTTGATTTGTTGTGGGGCGGCTATCAAGTTTCTCGGATCTAGGGGATTGCGCGACCATTCTACATCCCAGACGCGATCGAAAGCCTCCACGCATTCAAGATTACTTGAAATTTCGTTAGCCATGCCGTCCACCTGCCAGCCCCGATCTCGTAAATGGCTTACTAAAGGCAGGAAGAAAGCTCGAAGAGTACCTGGGATAGTCGTAACCATTAAAAGTTTTTTCATTGTTTTTGATTGATCCATGCTTCGGTTTGTTTTCGCACATAGCGATAGAATTCAATGCGTTGCTCACGCAGTAGTTCATCTTGATACTCTTTAGCTTTCTCCAAGTTACGGGCTGACATCTGCGCCATACGTTCTGGGTTAGCGATCACCTCACAGATTTTCGCTGCCAATGCCGCCACATCGCCAGGAGATACCATATCTTCTGCTGCCAAGAGTTCGGGAATACCTCCTACAGTAGAACCAATGCAAGGTAATGCTCGCGCCATCGCTTCTACCATTGCTCTAGGTAATCCTTCTTGATGGGAAGGTAAAACGAAAATATCCGCTTGATCTAACTGCGATCTTACTACTTCCCCAGCCTGTAATTGACCGAGAAAAAGCACTTTTTTTCCTATTCCTAATGCCTGAGCTTGTGCCTCTAGTTCTCCTCTGTATTGACCATTACCTATCAAAATGAGCTGAATATCTAATCCGTCACGCACACAAACTGCAACTGCATTAATTAAGACATCGGGCGCTTTATAAAGTTGAGCCATTGTTCCCACAAAAATGAGAGTAAATGGGGCTGTTTTCTCCTGGTAGTAACGCGGCTGGAGAACGAAGCTTTCTTCACCCAGTTCTACATCGGACACACCGATCGAAAAATTTGGGCAAGGATAGTGTTTTTGTAGCGCGTCTTGAGTCACATAAGCTGCTGTGGCTGCCTCAAGACATTGATGCCGTAACTGACGGGGAGAATACCAACGTAAAAAAGGTCGAAGGGGACTTTTGATCGAACCAGGTGCAAAAACATCATAGGGGTCGGCTACCACTTCTACAGCATAAGGATGACCTATTTGGCGTAGCATCGGTTGGATATGGGAAGCGATCGTGGAACCAACTCGCAAGATTACTGCATCGTTTGGTTTGACTACATTTCTGGCACTATGCCGCACTTGCCATGCTTTGAGTAAATATTGCCAAGGGCCTATGTAATAGGGTATGGCGGCAAAGGAAACTCCTTCTCCATCGACTCGTTGCCAGTCTGAAGGGATATCAGGAACATCCCGCACACGCGCGACAACGCAGACTTGATCAAATACATCGAGATATCGCTTCCAAAATGAATAGGGGAAGGTTGTTTGCGTCCACACCTTGCTATCTGGCGTGCGCTCAAAACGATACTCTAGAGCAACAATAACTTTCATGGCTTAACAACCTCCAAACTAGATCGCAAAACTTCTAATTTAACACCACTATCTACCTGTAAAGAATTGCCTTTTGCGTTGCAGTTAGCTACACAGTTACCTAACCAAATAATTCCTCCTCTAATTGTGTTAACTTTCTGAGTATCTCTGAGAACATTATCATTAATATGAAAGTCTTTAAACACTCCACTTGCAATAATTCCCGATTTGTAATCGTTGTGAAAATAACCAGTGCTTTGACCTGGATTTACAATTGTATTTTTTGAGATTTCTCCTCCCTTGACAGGCATCGATATATAAATACCAGATCCTAGAGAGTTTTCTACTAGGTTGTTGGAAATATTAATATTCTCGCTAACTACAGCAGGTGCAGCCTTTCTCCATAGACTTATTCCTGCTGCTAGGCGATCGCTGAGACGACCTCTGCCAGAGAAGTTTGCGAAAATAATTTGATTATTAACAATATTCACGTTGGTCATAGGAGCATCTGAGTTAGCATCTAGTTTAATTCCTGTACTCGGAGCATCGCCCCACAAGCCACGCCAATCATTAACATTTAAGCTGATTTTATTGTTAGCAACGGTGCAATCGATCAGAGACGGGTTTGTGGTATTGCCACTATCAAAGTATGACCAAAGGATGATGCCCGTATGAGCATCTTTGATAATGTTATCGTTGATGATTTGATTTTTGGAACTCTTAGCATAGCCTGTGATATTCATCCCATTTGCAAATCCAGATATCACATTTTTCTTAACTATATATTCATCTCCATGTGTTTCTATAGCTGTTCTTGCACCATTAGTACCGGCCCCATTCCTAGAATAAAAAATATTCTTATATATTTGCATCCGTTTTCCGTGTCCGTAAATGGTTGAATGATCGTAATCGCTAAACCCTCCGCCAATTTGCTCAAACACATTATCAATAATTGCAACATCTGATACTGTTTTTTCCCCATTAATAGTAATTGTATTAACGTTACTTTGATCTCTAAATATACATCGATATATGCGGATTTTTGAACCGACATAAATCCGAAGAGCATATCTCTCTTTTTGTTGTAAAAAATCACGTTCATTTACGACAATATTATTGGTAGCATTAGCGTCTATTGTTAAATCATACATTGAAAAATTAGATAAATCTGATTCATATGTTTCTCCAGCCATGATAGAGTTATAGTTGCCTTGTTGATCGGCTAGCTTGATAATACTATCTCTCCGATCTGTTCCCTTGAGAGTAACTTGGGCGCGAATCACAATAGCTTGTGACCTAGCAGAATTAATAGTAACTTTGTAAGTTCCGCTAGGAAAAAAAACAACTCCTCCACCAGCTTTAAAAACAGCGTCAATAGCCTTTTGAATTGCTTTTGTATCATCTGCTATGTTGTTACCAATAGCTCCTAATTCTTTCACTGAAACAAACTTACCTTGGCTGTAATACTCCTCAGACATTCGGACATCATTATTCAGAAATTCTGGATTTCGTACCAGATGGGTTTTGGCTTGAGATAATTGTTGAGGTAAAACAACAGCCATTTGCTTTGTAATCTGAACCAAACTATGTCGATATCTAGCACTTGCAGTCTGCCGTAGCGGAGTATTGACAGGGACTAATTTTGAGACAAATGCAACAGTCACATATATAAATCCTGAAGTAGCTAATAAACTTGCGGCTATTAAACACTGTGATTTTTTTTTGTTCATATGACTTGGGATTCATTAATAATCATACTTTTTATTTACCTTGTGAGTTTATTAGATTTTAGCCAACCTAATAAACATACGCTGAAGTAGGGACACAGCGAGTACCATACGAGCGATCTTACTACAAGAGCAGATTCAGCACGAGCAAAAAACAAGAAGAATGAAGTATAACTGGCAACTGTTGCCATCCGAGCCGCTTCTCCTGATCGAGCTGCCCATAATGTAAATTTTGCGAACAGAAAACCCATCACTCCCAAGGCAATTGGCGCTCCAAACCAACCAAAATTGAGATAAGCTTCAGCAATAAAAGAAAATCCAAAACTACCCCCTCTAGCAGCAAACTCAGGTTCAATTTCCCAAACCAACCACACATCGGGAATACCTCTGGCAATAGTTGGGTGGATTTTCCCAAAAAAATTGGGCATAAGGGTGAGCAAGGCATAGAAATATTCTGCTCCCATTTGGAAACCCCTGATACTGGGAACTAAGTCTATGGTGTGAGCAACTGTCATCATAGAACCTCCCATCTCCGATAGAGAAGTGAGAGCAGGATTATTGATAGATGAAAAAGTTTCTACCAGAAAATCTATCGATAAACGGTCTTTACCACTAACATTCCTAGTAGCGGCTACCAATGGAAAAACAATGAACATTATCAGGGAACCCGTGCTGAGTAAAAAAGTTTTAGGAAGTGGGGAAATCGATTTATGCCATAGCGATGCGAAGGCAAGTAATGGCATTACTGCTTGATTTCTTTCACCTAAAAAAAATTTGGTAGCTGAGTAGATAACTATAATACATCCAGATATCAACCTGCCCTTCATTTTTTCCTTACTTCCTGCAAGTATAAAGATAGCTGATGGGACAAGAAAACCAGCTAAAACAGAGGGTGCAGCACTAAAACTTGTCCCAATCTCTTGTTCATATAGCCCAAAATATCCCCCAGATGCGACAACAGAAATAGCTTGCCTGAGAACAACAATAGCAGGAAAAAAAGATATACCGAGAAGGCAAAAACCAATTAAATAAGTATTCCTAGTTGTTGAGTTTGTTGTTGCTTTTTTTGAGTTATTTATAGAACAATTAATTTTTCTTGTTTTGGCTGCACTGATCAACGCACCTAAGTGAAATGATGCCAACCCAATGTCAACCAAAAAAATTGTTTTTAGAATGGTCTCTGTTGAAAATTTATTATCTAAGATGCCGTTTTCATTGAGTGAAAATATCTCCAAAATAATCTGACCACCGTTAAATAATAATGCTGCTATAAAAAATAAAATATAAGGGTCAAATAAGCTTTTTGTGATGAAAGACCATGACCAAAATACCCACAGGGTTAGTAGAAGCAAGAAACAGGAGGAAGGATAAATTAGTGACTCCGTTTGGAAGTTCAATGGCTCATATAGAATACATGAAATAATCAAAATTGCATGAATGCAAAATTGACCTAGGATAATTATAAGGCTACCTTGATCTAGCTTGACAGTCTTAGCAGTATCCATCTTTATAAGTTTTGGTAATTTTATTAACGCTAAATGCAATATTAAATGGGCTGTTTTCCAAGATAGCCAGACTGTCTGCTTGAGCAATATTCGACCTAGTATTTCGCGCAGACAAAACTGCATCAGCCCACACAGAAGCTGATTTCAATAAGCTTATGCGTTGGATTAGTGGCTTGACTATATCAACCTCCTCTGTAATCACATCTGACAAAATAAAAGGCAGACCAGCGGCTTGAGCTTCTATTCCAACAACTGGTAATCCTTCATAAAGTGATGGCAAGATGAACGCATCCATAGCACCTAACATCAATCGGGGAACATCCGATCTATTGCTAGTAAAAATAAGGCGATCGCCCAATTCGAGTTCCATTGCTTTTTGTTCTATTTCTGGACGCAGTGAACCTTCACCCAACAGCAAAAGTCTCATTTTTGGTTCTTTTTTGGCAACTTCTGCTGCAATTTTTAACAGAAAAAAATGGTTTTTTTGTGCTGCAAATCTGCCGATGTGACCGATGACAAAGGCATCAGCCGGTATGCCGAGTTCAGCGCGAATTGCGATCGCATCAACTGGTTCACGAAACGGGGTTAAGTCAATACCGTAGTAAAGAATTTGCCAGCGTTGGTCTTTTTCCCCGAATAACTGAAACAGATCGGCGACAGCATTGCGGCTGCAACCAAAACTTAGTGTTGCAGAGCGGGCGATCAACCATTTGCTTAAATTAAGATATAAACGTCGGTACAATCTCGCTTTCGCCTCAGCGGAGGAGGTATCGTTGTGACTGTGGGCAATGCGGACAGGTATTCCTGCTTGTTTTGCTAACCAGAGAACGTAGCCACTGAAGTGGTGAACGTGACTGTGAACAATATCATAGGGCCCGTATTCGCGTAGAATTCGTTTAAAATTGCGAGCGTACAGCCAAGGTTTTGCAGGACTGAGACAGGGGATAATCTTGCTACCAAGAGCGATCGCTTCGTCATCGTAAGGACAGGGTTCAGTTGTGTGAACTAAAAAGTCCATTTGAAAGCGATCGCGATCGATATTTCGCAAAACGTGCATCAGCCAAGTTTCCACTCCGCCCCGATTCATACCGCCAACAACATGAAGAATGCGGATGGGACGCTGCTTAGTCGATATTTGATTTTGTTCCTTGATATTTATTGAGTCTGTATAGTGCATGAAAAATCACTCCCAAACTAAAAACTGCTTGAACGATCGCCCCAATAATCAGCGCGATCGCCGCCCCTCGCACTCCCTGTGTCGGAATTAACCAGAAACAGGCGATCGCCGAAATCCCCGTTACCAAAACAAACAAAGGCATTTGCACCTGAAAGTACCTAGCCGCCGTCATCCCGTAACCCAAAAAGGAAGAAACGTAACCAATACCCGCACCCACCATCAGCCACGCGAACAAATCAGCTCGATCGGCATACTCCGGTTTATAAAGTAAAGTTAGGATTTCCCGGCCCGCAACAACAGAAACAACAACACCTCCGACACCTAACATCAAGCCAACCCCCACCAGCTTGAGCATTAGCGTGCCAAAAGCAGTGCTATTTCCCTCTGCATAATATTTTGCCAGCCGCGGACTTGCAGACTCCGCCAGCGCACTGACAACCATACTTCCAACCACCATCAGGTAAGAGATAGCAGCGAAAATACCCAGTTCCCGTTCGCCCAAATACCGCTCGATAAAATAGCGAGGAATATTAGTATTTAGCGAAATCAACATCATCACAAAACCGAGAGGTAAAGCTAGCAAAACTAACTTGCTCAAAGTTTTTTGGTGCCAGCGCGGGTACAAGGAATTTTGGCTGTTTCCAGGTTCAGCATCAGCAACTAATAAATCTGCTTCTTCTCTTCCATTTGAAGAATTATTTAAAATTAATCTACCATTGCGAATATCCCAGAAGCAGAGGATTAAACCCCAGGCAATTGCTAATCCGATCGCTCCCCCTACCACACTCCCAGTTACGGAAACTCCGATGACTAAAAGTAACAGCGATAAAGGGCCTTTAATCATCAGGGCGATCGCAATTTTATCCATCCGTTCGTGCTGCTGAATCAGTCCGTAAAATACATCACTGATTGACTCGAAGGCCTTGGCTAAGGCGATCGCCAAAATCACCAGTGAAGTCTCCCAGCTATACCCAGCTTTCAGCGTAATTCCCGCAATTATGAACAGGGCTAAACCAGTGCCAATTAACCTCAGACCTAAATAGTCGGCAAAAACATACTCGCCTTTGGCATCCGTCGCTTGGATACTTCGCAGTTGCAGATTAGTAAACATAATTACAGGTGCTGTCACCGCCAAACCCAAGGTAAACTGACCCACCATTTCAGGACTGCCCAATTTAGCAAGCACCACCAACATCCCCCACTGGGAAGCTGCATAAACTAGATTCCCAGTGAAAGTCCAGGAAAAATTTCGGCGTAATGTTAGTGGTTTCAACTGTTGCATTAGTAGCTAATTTCCGGCTGGCTAATTGGTTAATTCCAAATCCTGTATTTGGCTGGCAATTTTATTCACCGATGCCCAATTAATTTTTATTGACTTTAGCCCCCATCAGTTTACCTGCCGCAGCGCATTCTACAGGCTTCGAGAAAAAGTATCCCTGTCCGTAGACGCACTTCAGCTCTTTTAGCTGAGCGATTTGCCATCTCGTTTCTACTCCTGTGGCAATCATCCCCATACCCAACTCCTGAGTTATGGCAATAATTTTGTGAAGAATTTCTAAGTTTGGGTGGCTAGCATCCAGACCACTTACTAAAGAGCAATCTAGCTTCAAACTGTCGAATTTTCCATACTTAAGCCGCGTCAATTGGTAGAGCTGAGTTAACGATACATCACTCAAACCACAGTGATCGATTTGTACTTGCACGCCTAAAGTTTTAATTTGAACTAAAACAGAGCCAGCCAACTCAGAATTTTGGGTCACAACATCTTCAGGAATTTCTAATCTCAAACTAGAAGCATCAAGATTTGTTTCCTTCAATATTTGGCAGATATTCTCGATTAAGTCAGGGTGAAAAAACTGTTTGCTAGTCAGATTGACACTGACTTTTAAAGGAGAATCAAGACCAAATTGCGACTGCCAAATCTGCATCTGGGTGCAAGCTTGCCGCAGTACCCACTCGCCAATCGGAACAATCAAGCCAGTTTCTTCTGCTGCTGTGAGGAATTCGTCTGGCCATAGCAAACCTCTAGTCGGGTGCTGCCAGCGCAACAGCGCTTCAAAACTACTAATTTTATTGGTTTCTAGGCAGACGATCGGCTGATAGTGAATCCGAAACTCCTCATTGGCCAGAGCCACTCGCAGATCGTTCTCTAACTGCACAGATGCTACACTGCTAATCTTGACTGGTTCAGTTTTTTCTGTCGCTGTAGTTTCGTGTAAATTTGCTGTGGAATATCCTGGTATGTATTCAGGGACTAACTGCTGTAGGAGCGAGACAATTAAATTGGCATCATTGCGATCGCCCGCTTGACAAAGAGCTTCTACTTCCCGATCGATATTATCTTTCACTAGGCGGCTGGCATTACCCAAACTGAGAATTTTTGCGTGTTGAGTTTTGTTATATTGCTCACCAGGAATAAATAGCTCTTCAAACAATTTTTCTCCAGGCCGCAGCCCGGTGAACGCGATTTCAATGTCTTTGCCGACTTCATATCCTGAGAGCCGAATCAAATCATTTGCCAAATCAACAATTCTCACTGCTTCCCCCATCTCCAGCATGAAAACTTCCCCGCCACCACCGATGACTGCGCCCTGCAAAACCAGTTGAACTGCTTCGGGAATTGTCATGAAGTAGCGACAGATATCTGGATGGGTAATGGTAATCGGCCCACCCTCAGCAATTTGTCGCTTGAAAGTGGGGACGACGCTACCGCGGCTGCCAAGAACATTACCAAAACGAACAACTACAAAGGGGTTTTCGCTTTTTTTTGCTGCTTGCAACACCAGCATTTCGGCAACTCTTTTGCTAGCTCCCATAATGCTAGTTGGATTCACCGCTTTGTCGGTGGAAATCATCACAAAGTTTTGCACATTGTATTTCAATGCCATATCCAGCAGATTTTTTGTCCCTCGCACATTGTTGGTGATGGCTTCCGGCGGGTTTAATTCCATCATGGGTACGTGCTTGTGAGCAGCCGCATGAAAAATCATGTCTGGTCTAACTGTTTCAAAAACGTACTCTAAGCGATCGAGCAAACGAATGTCGGCGATGCAAGCTGTAATGCGAGTAATATCTGTTGCAGTTTTGCTAGTCTTTTTGAGTTCTGACAGAACTTTGGTTAGTTCTTGTTGAATGTTGAATACAGAATTTTCTCCGTGTCCGACGATGATGATTTCGGCGGGAGTACACTTTAATATTTGCCGACACAGTTCGCTACCGATGGAGCCACCTCCACCAGTAATTAGAACCTTTTTGCCTCCAATCAATCCCAAGACTTTGTGGGTATCGGTTTGGATGGGAGCGCGGCGGAGTAAGTCTTCAATTTGGACTTCTCTGAGGTTCCCGATACTGACTCGACCGTTGATGATCTCATTCAGGCCGGGGAGGGTGCTGGTTGGAACTCCAATTGACTGGCAAATTTCTACGATTTCCCTAATCTCTTGTCCCGGCGCTGAGGGGATGGCAATCATGACTTTGCTGATATTTAGCGATCGAACTACTTCGGGAATGTTATAACGATTGCCGAGTACAGTCAGTTTGCGAATCTTTTTGGTGATTTTTTTAGGGTCATCGTCAACGAAAGCGATTGGATCTAGCCCTAACTCTGGGCTCCTTTGCATCGTTTGCACCAGAGATGTGCCTGCACTACCGGCACCGACTATCAGGATGCGATCGCGTTGCTGAACTTTCCACGGTTTTTGGTTCCATCTTTCCAGGGTGGGAATGCTGAAACGAACTGCCGCCACTAACAAAAAGCCGATCATGGTGTCTACCAGCGGCAGCGATCGTGGCAGAATGGCGATCGCCGAATTATTTACCTGGTAGAGTTGGTGGAACAATATAACTTCCACTGCTAGGGATATACCTATCAGCATCGCTATTTGTGTCATTTCTTCGAGACCAGCATACTGCCAGTAACGATTGTATAAGCCACCAACATAAAAAACTGCTAGTTTGACTGCTACAAATAATACTGTAACTACCGCTAAACTGTTTAGATAGGGAGCCAGACTCGTATCATCTAAACGAATTGCCAGGGCTAATAACGGTGCGATGCCAAAACAAATGGCATCGACAAGTAAAAAATGACGGGTTCTTAATCCCACCAACACTTTGCTGATTTTTTTGACTAGGCTATTCATAAGACGCTATGAGAAAACAAGTTTGCTCAAACTAGATATCTTCATCGAATTTTTTGTTTTTTTTATACTTGCCTTACAGATGAAATTTTTCCGCAATTAAATCAGAATCCACTTCTGTGCTAGCATTAAGGGGAGCTGGCAAAGCATTTGTTACATCTCCTAATTGCCTTGTTAGGGATTTATTTTTTTAAAATTCGACTTGATATTGGCTCTATATTCTCCCACTACGGGTTCTCTAGTCCAGAATTTAATAATTCTTTACTTGTTTCTTAACAAAACTATATACTTAAGTAGGGTTTTGAGTGGAAGTAACATATTTATTAAAACAATGAGATTGTGGAAATTAAGTGATAGCATATAGATCTTAAATCATCAGTTTAAAAGCCCTATATTGTGACTATTTACCAAAAATATATCTTTGGGAGAGATTTATGGAATCAAGTGAAAATGGTATGGGATTTCAGGAATACTGGCAGATTTTGAAGCGTCGATGGCTGCCAACCCTAGCTGTATTTGCCTCAGTGGTGGCACTCGCCACCTACATAACCCTTAAAGAAAAACCAGTTTATGAAGCAGAAGGAAAGTTGTTATTTAAGAAAACAACTCCTGGATCGGCGTTGACAGAATTGGGAAAGGAAATCGGACAGTTGACTCCTGCTGCTGAGCAAAGTAATCCTCTGACAACCGAAATTGAACTGATTCGTTCTGTCGAAATTGTCGAAAAAACTATCAACAAGCTTCACTTGCAAGATGAAAAAAATCATCATCTTAAAGTCAAAATATTTTTGAAAAATCTGACAGTAGCTACTATTAGGGGAGCGGATATACTAACAGTGTCATACAAAGATAAAAATCCCCAAGTAGCAGCAGATGTCGTAAAGACAATGATGATTTTTTATATAGACAACAATCAAAAAGTAAATCGTCTAGAAGCTGTATCAGTGCGACAGTTTATCGAAAAGAAACTGCCTAATTCCGACAAAGCTATGCGAAAAGCCGCGGCAGAATTGAGCAAATTCAAAGAAGATAATAAAGTGGTAAATCTGGAAGAAGAAGCTAAGTCAGCAGTAGCGGTCATGGCGGGACTAGAAAGTCAAATAGACCAAGCTAAATCGGATTTTATCAAAGCAAGTGCTAAGTCAAAAGCATTTGAAAACCAATTACAAATGACTCCCCAACAAGCATTGGCTACCAGTACCCTCAGCCAATCTAGCACTGTGCAGGAAGCTCTGAAAGAATACAAACAAATAGAGCGACAGTTAGCTATTGAGCAAAATCGATACCTGGATACTTCGCCTGTAATAACTAGGTTGGTAACTAAAAAAGCTACGATGAAAGCTTTACTAGATGAACAAATTAAACAAGTTTTAGGCGGTCAACAGCCCTTGGAAAATCAAAGCTTACAGATAGGAGAAGTAAAACCAAAGTTGATTCAAGAATTTATCAGTGTCGATGTAGAACGCCAGGGTTTGGCCGATCGCGTTACTATTCTCTCAAATGCTTTAGCAGCCTACAAGCAGCGGGTAAAAGTTTTGCCGGCGCTAGAGAAACAAAAGCGGGAACTAGAAAGAAAACTCCAAGAAGCCGAGGCTGATTATGAAGAATTGCAGAAAAAGCTCCAGCAAATTCGGATTACGGAAAATCAGCAAGTCGGGAATGCTCGCATTATTCAAAAGCCGAGTGTTCCTGAAGAACCAGTGCGCTCTCGCAAGTCTTTATTGTTGGTGTCGGGTACTTTGTTGGGAACTCTGCTGGCGATCGCTGCGGCGCTGCTTTTAGAATCTCAAGATAAGTCTGTCAAAACTATTGAAGAGGCGAGGGAGTTGTTTGGGTTTACTTTGTTGGGAGTGATTCCTTTTCATAAAAAGCCTGAAAAAAATACGAGGCGCAATTCCAAGCGGCTTAAATCTACTTCCCAGGATTTAGAGCCATCTCCTCAACAGATTGTGGTGAGAGATAGTGCTCATACTTCCAGCAGTGCTGCTTACCGAATGCTTCAGGCAAATCTCAGGTTTTTGAGTTCTGATAAAGAGCTGAAAGTGATTGTCGTCAGTAGTTCGTTACCGCAAGAGGGTAAGTCTACTGTATCAGCTAATTTGGCTGTGGCTATAGCTCAATTGGGACGGAAAGTTTTGCTGGTAGATGCGGATATGCACTTTCCTGTTCAGCATCGGATTTGGGAACTTCCTAATCAAGTAGGCTTGAGCAATGCGATCGTGGGACAAGCTGAATTGAAAAGTGCGATCGCACAAGTTATGGAGAATTTAGATGTGCTCCCTTGCGGGGTAATTCCGCCTAATCCCATGGCTCTGTTGGACTCCCAGCGGATAACTTCGTTAATTAAGCAATTTGCGGCTAGTTATGATGCAGTGATTATTGATGCTCCTGCTTTGAATGTTGCTGCTGATGCTCTGATTTTGGGGAATAAAGCCGATGGGATTTTATTGGTAGTCAGGCCTGGAGTTCTTCATTCTGGTACTGTGGCTTTTGCGAAGGAGCTTTTGAAGAAATCCAGTCAACAGGTTCTGGGCTTAGTGGTGAATGGAGTAATTCCTAAAAATGAACCTCACAGTCATTACTATTTTACCAATGAATCTTACGCTCAAGAGCAGGATGCTAATTTCAATCACAAGATTTTGCGATCGCCAAGGGAGATGGGGAGATGAGGAGATGAGGAGATATTTAACTGATAACTAAGGGCGATTTGGAATTGTGGATGTTGTCGAGTTCGATCGCCCATAAATCAAAACTAATCTGTAGCTGTATCAAAGTCTACTAAACTTGGGGAGCAAATCGGTTAATGTCACTGTTATTCTTCAGTCACTACTGATGAAGATCGCGCCAAATGTTACCTAGACTTAAACATCCATGCGTTTAGAGCAGATTCAAGCATTTCTTTCCGTTGCCGAAACCGGAAGCTTTCAGCAAGCAGCAGGGAAATGTGGCGTGACTCAATCGACTATTAGTCGCCAAGTGCAGGGACTAGAAGCTGAACTCGGCCTATCTCTGTTTCATCGCATGGCCCATGCCAAGCTAACTTTAGCTGGGGAACGCCTGTTACCTCATGCTCGCAAAATCTGTCTGACTTGGCAAAATGCCAGTCAGGAATTGGGAGACTTGCTCGCGGGTAAGCAGCCGGAACTTTGCGTAGCTGCTATTCACTCAGTCTGTGGTGCTTATTTGCCGCCTGTACTCCAAAAATTTTGCCGGGATTATCCAGAGGTACAGTTGCGGGTAACAGCCCTGGGGAGCGATCGAGCTCTGAAAGTGCTCAAAGACGGTTTGGTGGATGTAGCGGTGGTGATGAACAATCGCTATTTTACTCAAGGTGCCGAAATGTTGGTTGAGGTGCTTTACAATGAGCCGATCGAGGTATTGATGGCCGCGAGTCATCCCCTAGCTAAATACGATCGAGTCCCAATTGCTGAATTGATTTGTTACCCGCAAGTCGTGTTTAAGGATGGCTACGGAATGCAGCGGATGGTGCAAGACGAATTTGGACGCATGGGTGCTAAACTGCAAGCTGTTTTGGAGTTGAATACTCTCGATGCTTTTCGAGGTGTAGTGCGACAGGGAGAATTGATTGCCATGCTGCCACATTCGGCTTTGTTGGAAGCCCGTGCCGATCGCACTTTAGCAATTCGCCCGATCGAAAACCAGAGACCAAATTCTAAGGTTTCTGCCATTGGCACTGCGGCGGCAGATCCGATTTGGACTCGCCAAGTCGTTTTGGTGACAACTCACGATCGAATGCAAATTCCGCCCATCGCCCATTTCTGCAAATTAGTACGCGAATTTGTGCCACCGCAATTTGATGTCTTAAAAGTTGGAACAACTAACAAATAACTAATCACAAATAACCAATCACAAATAACCAAATTATGAGTAACGCTTTTAGAGAATTGCTGCGAAAAATTGGCAGTGGCGTACACACAGGAGAAAACTTGACTCGCACCGAATCAGCCGCAGCAACGCGGATGATGCTGTTAGGAGAAGCAACACCGGCTCAAATGGGAGCTTTTATGATTTCCCACCGCATTAAGCGACCAACGGGGGAAGAATTAGCCGGAATGCTTGATGCTTATGAAGAATTAGGACCGAAACTCGCCCACCCTAACAGAGAAAAAGGATTTTCAGTATCTAGCGTGGCGGTGTTTGGAGTTGCTTACGACGGGCGATCGCGCACAGCCCCAGTGAGCCCTTTAACTGCTTTAATTTTAGCAACCGCCGGCGTTCCCACTCTCATGCACGGCGGCGATATCATGCCGACAAAAGAAGGTATTCCCCTGATAGAAATTTGGCGCGGTTTGGGTGTTGACTGGGCAAAATTGACTTTAGAAAAAGTCCAGCAAGTTTTTGATAATACAGGTTTGGGTTTTGTCTACCTTCCCACCCATTTTCCCCAAGCTGAGAGTTTAGTTCCCTACCGGCGCGAAATCGGCAAACGATCGCCTTTTTCGACCATGGAGTTGATGTGGTGTCCCTGTGACGGCGATGTTAACGTCATCTCCGGCTACGTCCACCCGCCGACGGAAGGTATGTTTATCAATGCTTTTGAATTGCGAGGAGTCAAGAATTACACCACAGTCAAAGGACTGGAAGGAAGTTGTGATTTGCCGCGCGATCGGACTGCAATCATCGGTATTGCTAAGCCAGATATTGAGTTTGAGCGAGTGCTGTTAGCTCACGGCGATTACGGTTTCAGTAGCACAAATCCCGCCTTTGAATCGACATTGGAGTTATTAAAACAAATGCAGGAAGTTTTACAGGGAAAACCCTCGGAATTAATGCAGTCTACTATTTGGAATAGCGGATTTTATCTCTGGCGCTCTGGATTTTGTTTAGATATAAATTCGGGTTTTATTAAAGCCAAAGTTTTGTTAAGTAGCGGTCAAGTATATCAAAAACTTGAGGAACTTAGCAATTTAGTCAATAGCTAAGGGTTGACAGTATAAAGTTCACTTTTGACTATCAAAAGACAAACAAAAAGCAACAAATAACAAGCAACAAACAACAAACAACAAATAACAAATAACAAATGACAAATAACAAATGACAAATGACAAATAACAAATGACAAATAATAAAATTGCTGTAATTGTGCTTGCTGGCGGTCAAAGTTCCCGGATGGGTAGAGATAAAGCTCTTTTGGAAATAGATGGTAAATCCCTATTAGAGCGAGCTTGCGAAGTGGCTGCTAACTTAACCTCAGAAGTTTACGTCCTAGCTGCTTGGCCCGATCGCTATCGATCTACCTTAAATAAAAAATGTCAATTTCTGGTAGAATACAATCCAGGTTCCGGGCCCTTGAGAGCCTTGAGTCAGGGATTAACTCAAATTACTACCGAGTGGATTTTACTCCTAGCTTGTGATTTGCCTTTGTTGGATGCCGAGATAATTCAGCATTGGGCCAGTCAGTTAACAGCAGTAGGGCCATCTACTTTAGCAGTTGTGCCTTATCAAAACTCGCGCTGGGAACCTTTGTGCGGATTCTACCGCCAGCAATCCCTCTCAAGTTTGCAAATTTTTATTGAGAAAGGCGGGCGATCGTTTCAAGTATGGTTGAATCAAATAGCAGTAGTACCTCTGCCTATAGGAGAACGAGAAGCACGAATGTTATCAAATTGCAATACAATAGAAGAGTTTGAGAAATTAAAAAGTCAAATGGGGAATAGGGAATAGGGAATGGGGAATGGGGAATGGGGAATAGGGAATAGGGAATGGGGAATGGGGAATGGGGAATAGGGAATAGGGAATAGGGAATGGGGAATAGGGAATAGGACATTGGAATTAACAAATAACCAATAACAACAACAAATAACAAATAACCAACAACAAATAACCAATAACCAATAACAAATAACCAATAACAAATAACCAATAACAAATAACACATGAACTTAGAACACTGGCTACTCGATCGCGATATAACATTTCTCAATCACGGCTCTTTTGGAGCTTGTCCGATTCCCGTACTGGAAGCACAAACAAGTTTTCGAGAACAGTTAGAAAGAGAACCGTTGCGCTTTTTGATGCGGGAATTTGAGCCACTGTTAGATAATGCTAGGAATAAATTAGCCACTTTTATCGGTACCAGTAGTGATGAGTTGGCATTTGTGCCGAATGCGACGACGGGAGTAAATGCAGTTTTGCGATCGCTCTTTTTTGCTCCGGGCGACGAATTATTAACTACCAATCAAGAATACAACGCTTGCCGCAATACACTAGATTTTGTAGCCCGTCGCACAGGCGCTACAGTCATAGTAGCCGAAGTACCATTTCCCATTGAGTCGCCAGGACAAGTTATCGAAGCAGTAATTAAGTGCGTTTCACCCCAAACAAAATTAGTATTATTAGACCATATTGTCAGTCAAACAGGCTTAATATTTCCCATCAAACAGCTAGTTAGTGAATTAGCCCAAAGAGGTATCGATGTCTTGGTAGACGGAGCCCACGCACCCGGAATGATTCCACTAAATCTAGATGAACTTGGCGCGACTTACTACACTGGAAATTGTCACAAATGGCTGTGCGCGCCAAAAGGTGCTGGCTTTTTGTATGTACGACGCGATAAACAAGATGCTATTGAGCCGACAACAATCAGTCATGGTGCCAACTCCCCGCGCAGCGATAAATCCCGCTTTCAATTAGAATTTGACTGGATGGGAACTGTCGATCCAAGTGCTTATTTATGTGTACCGGTGGCGATCGACTTCATGGGTTCTTTGTTGGATGGCGGATGGCCCGAATTGATGGCAAAAAATCATGCTTTGGCCTTAGCAGGAAGACAGATATTGCTGGATAAATTAGATTTACCCCAGCCTTGTCCAGATGAAATGGTAGGCTCAATGGCTGTTGTACAACTGACAGATGCAAAATTTGATGCCGTTGGTAAGTCAGGAATTGCCCCTTTACAAGAGGCTTTGTGGGAGATTTTTAAAATAGAAGTGCCGGTGATTCCTTGGTCGGATGGAAATCAGCAGTTGCTGAGGATTTCTGCTCAATTTTATAATACTTTACCGCAATATGAATATTTGGCTAAGGCGTTGGTTGAGTTAATTGGAACAAAATTTATAGAAAAACCGGATTAAGGCAGGCTTTTTCCCCAAGCTAGCAACAGTTTGAAAAAAAATAATTCTGAGCGCTCGCATTTAGATAAAATTGCAAAATCTCAATTACACAGTCTAGGACGCACGCGAGACTAAAAACCCGGTTTCTGGGGAGCATCCCCATTTTGTAAGGGCAAAGTATTTCTCTATTCTCTCCCTCTGTGTCCTCTGCGTTCTAGTAAGGTTAAATCATTCCGATGTAGCCGGAAACGATATTACATCTAATACTAAAAAAATCCTAATTTATGCGTGAAAACCAACTCAAACAAAAAATTAAACAAGGCGAAACAGTCCTCGGTTTATTTATGAATTGCGCCTATCCCGCATTTATAGAAATTTGCGGTCATGCTGGCTTTGACTTCGCCGTCATCGACATGGAACACGGTCCCTTACATTCCCTCGCTGCCGAAGATTTGTGTCGCGCAGCAGACTGTGCAGGAATTGCGCCCATTGTTCGCGTCCGCAAAAACGACGGCCCACAAATTCAACGAGCCCTCGACATTGGCAGTGCTGGTATTCAAGTACCTCAAATTGAATCTAGAATAGATGCTGAAACTGCGGTTAAAAATTCCAAATACAGTCCCCTCGGCACCCGTGGTCTTTCCTTTGCTACCAGGGCGGGGCTTTACACTGCTGCGGGTACAAATATTACCGATCGACTCAACGAAGAATCCTTAGTTGTAATTCATGTCGAAGGGAAAGGCGGCATCGACAACTTAGCAGAAATTGTGACAGTACCCCACGTTGACGTGATTTTTCTGGGGCCTTACGATCTGTCACAGTCGATCGGCATTCCCGGCCAAGTCCGCGATTCGCGAGTAATCGAGATGATGGAGAAAGCTGTAAACACCATCCGCAGCGCCGGAAAAGCTGCGGGTACTTTTGCCGACACCCCCGAAATCGCCCAGCAGTGGATTGATGCTGGCGTTCAATACGTGGGACTGGGGGTGGATGTTGCCGTCTTTTTGCGAGCTTGTCAGTCCCTAGTCAAAGCAGTCGATCGACTTTAGACTTTGGATTAAACAGCTTCTAATACCAATTAAAAAAAAGAATGCAACAGTATTCTTGTCCCCCCCCTTGGCAAGGGGGGGCTAGGGGGGGTCGAAGAGTGTTGCACAATTTTAGACAAATGGTATAAGTAGAAGGAAGAAGGAAGAAGACTTATGCAGTCAGCTTTTCGGTCATCCGTATTTTACGTTTAATTAAGTGGATTTACTTAACTCCCGAATTTATTTTGGCATCTTTACAATATCTTTGCAATTTTTGTAGTGTCTTTGACCACAGATACAAAAAACCTGAGCTAGACTAGAAGCATACATCTCCTTAAGGCAAAATTTAAGAGGGGAGCAAGGATTCATGGAGAACTATCTATGAAAACAGCATTAGAATCCATTCATTTGGATTACGCTTTCATGTTTACTTTCAAAAAAGTAAACTCGATTAAGCTAGAAGGCTTTAAGCCATTTTTCGACGATATGCCGATAGATCCTTATATTAAAGGAAAGTATCGTTCGAGAAGGTTGTCGCGATTTATAGTCAATGGAAACGAATTGATTAAGTTGCCTCATGGCTATCTTTTCCAAAGTAAAGAATACAATCCGGTGGTGGGTGACATCAAGCGTGAATTTGCCGAATTAGACGATCGACTAATCGCCCTGGATAATTTCAAACAAATGATTTTTGCTTTTTTCGATTCCTGCAAAATTCACCCGGAAGCTGAAATCGGCATCCATCAAATCAGGACGACTTGTTCGCCACACAATTTTGGCAATCCTGCACCGGAAGGTATTCACAGAGACGGTACTGATTTTATCGGCATCTTCTCAGTTGACCGAACTAATATTGTCGGTGGTGAAACTCATTTGTACTTTGCCAAAAAAGAAAAGCCTGTGTTTAATAAAGTTCTGCATCCCGGAGAACTGCTGTTAGTTAACGACCACGAATTTTTTCACTTTACTACACCAATTAAGCCGGAAGTGGAAGGCGTGGGGACAAGGGATGTCTTTGTGCTGACATCTCCGAGTTTGCTAACTGATTGAGCCATAGACTTCAGCGACAAATGCCGCTCCCCGATTTCTTAAAGAAGTCGGGGAAATTCAGTATCTCACACAAAACTCAAAAATTGGGATTCTGTGGATTCAAAACACTGTCCCGTCGCTGGTGATCTGAATTGGCGGCACTCCACCAGCCCTCAATTCTCCGGCGATTTTCCGCCCCGCGGCCCAAGTTCCTCCTTGCAAAATCTTCACCAGCGGCAAATCAGTCGCACTCAAATCCAGCTTTTCTCGCATAGCTTTGGTAATTTGATCTAACAGATGCACAGTGAGCGATCGCCATTCTACAATCACCTCCGAACCCGGTAAATAACTCTCGGCAAAAATCCCTAAATCTTTTGCCTGCAATAGCCCAATATCCAAACAAAAACCGCCGTTGCGATACTCAGACAATCCCGTTAACTCATCTAATTCCACGACTTCTAAACCAAGCTCTTGTAGCGGTTCCAACAGGGAATAAGTTAACCACTGGGAAAGTTTGTGAAACGGCACAAATTCAGAGTCCTGATATTCTCCCAACAGAGCCGGATGTGGCCAAACATCGCCTAAATTCACACCTCCAATTACATATCTCCCAGGCCAAATTTCCCCAAATCCTGTCAAAACAGCGCTCAAGACTTCCTGGGCCTTGATAGTTTTAAATGCACCAGAGTGACTATCCAGCAAGTATTTTGCCAAATTGCCAGGGCGCTGGTTTTCGCCGCCAAACAATAATGGATGTTGGCAAATCGCCTTTCCCAAACGCTGCAACAATTCTAATCTACCCTCTAAACCAACTAGCGGATTTTCTCGACTTACTTGAAATCCTGCCGCTAAGGTTTCTAAGGTTAATTCAGAAAGTCTTAGAGCATCAGCTTGCCACGGAAAATCGGGATTGCTGGAAAAAAGACCTTGACAAAACATCCGAAAAGTGGCTACGGCTAAGCCTTCGGAACGGCGGTAAATCTGTCCTGTTTCGGCTTCGCAATAGTGCCAATCTGCACCCGCACCGGCATCAAGCAACACACTGATAATTGCTAAGTCAAATTTGATTTGAGTCTTTTCCAGGAGTGTAAATGGTGCTATTGCTAGATCTAATTCAGCGAGTCGGGGCTGGTTTCCCACTTCAAAATGCCGCCAGCGACTGTGAAAGGGTATCTGGAAATCGGGATACTGTTCCCTAGTTGTCTCCATCACATAATTGGTGGCTTGGTCGAGTTTGGTTAAATCGATGCGGAAATGGCGGAGTTTATCTTCCGAGGCTAAATTAAACAGCCGATCGCACTTGTGGCGAATAGCAGCAGGTGTCCTTAGATATTCCACGGTTTCTAACTCTCTACTATTCAAGTTCATATAACTAGGAAACGGTAAACATCATTTTCTTTAAAAAAGTCAAACTGACTATAATCTAAAATATTATCTAGTATAACATTTTTATCTATTTTAATCAATTGATATTCCCACTTAGAACCGCTCACTTCCCGTTTAATTTTTTCAGAAACAATCACCGAATTTTTCTCATGTTTCGGAGATACTATTTTGCTTAAATCTTCCAGTCTGTCAGCTAAGTTAATATCTTTACCGTAGGTACAAGACCGAAATATATACAAATTTCCCTTAGCAACTCCCACCGACAACCCACAAGGTATTTGATGGGAATCGATAAAGATTTTCCAATTTTTACACAAACTTTCCATAGCCGCCAGGGCTGAGTGAGATTCGGGGAAAGTGAGCAGATGTGAATCGCCAACTATACTCCGAATTGTGCCACCGTATTCTTCGCAAATTGTTTTTTCAAAAGCATCAAAATTGGTGAGTAAATATTCTACATCTTTGATAGAATTAGATTCTTGATAAGCAATAAAACCTCTCAAATCAGCTTTGATGATGGCTTGATTTTCTACAATTCGCGTCTTATGACTTTGGTCAACTTTGTAGACTCTTTCAGGTTCGCTCATTCCTTTCAAAGAAAATTCATTGACGAAGGATGTTTGCACTTCTGCTTTATTGAGGGCTAACCAAGCTGCTTGGGATAAATATATTTCATCCTGGGGAGTAACAGATTCTATGCGAGCTGTTAAATTTACTGTATCACCAAAGATATCTTTATCTTGGTGCAAAACATCTCCTAAAGTAATTGAGACGCGAATCGCCAATCGTTCGTCATTGGATTTGCTAGATTGTTGTGCTCTCAATTCTTGCTGCATTTCTATGGCGGCCATAGCTGCGGCTGTCACACTCGGAAAAATCAGCCAAAATGAATCACCTTCTCCTTTAATCAAACTGCCTTCATTTCTGGTGCTAATATCTAAAATAAAAGTTTTGTGTTCGTTCAACAAGCTACTTAATTCCGACTGAGATAATTTTTTTACTCTGACGGTATATCCGCAAATATCTGTTTTTACTATCACAGTAGAACGTAAATTAGCCATAAACTGCCTTGAGCATTCAAAAAAAATAGCAATGAATTTGATTTGACCAAGACGCGATGAATCGCGCTCGATCTCACTTCAATCTTCCAAATCCCGTCCTTTAGTTTCTGCGAGGATTGTAGCATCGGGTGCTCCCGATGGAGTGTAGTAGCCAGCCGCTTTTTTGGCGATGATTTCGACTTGTGCGTCTGCGGGAATCCGATCTTCGGGAATGGGGATGCGATCGACTACTTGAATGCCAGAATTGACAATTGCATTGTATTTAAGATTGCTCATCGAAACTAAACGGTCAATCCGAGAAATTCCCAACCAGTGCAACACATCTGGCATTAGTTCTTGAAAGCGCATATCTTGAACTCCAGCAACACATTCAGTGCGAGTAAAATACTCATCTGGGCGATCGCCTCCAGTCTGCCTTTTCCTCGCATTGTACACCAAAAACTTAGTTACTTCACCCAAAGCTCTGCCCTCCTTGCGAAAGTAAAGAATTACCCCCGATCCCCCTGCTTGTGCTGTTTGGATGCACATCTCAATTCCGTGTACCAAATAAGGACGACAAGTACAAATATCAGAACCAAAAACATCTGAACCATTACACTCGTCATGTACTCGTACCGCCAACTGCTTCTGTGGGTCAGAAATATGAGCTACATCCCCAATAATATAAACTGTAGTTCCCCCAATCGGCGGCAAAAAAACCTGCAATTCTGGTCGCTTCACTAAGTCGGAAAACATTCCCCCTGTTTGCTGAAACAGCACGCGACGGAGAACTCTTTCTTCCACACCAATCCGATGAGCAATTCCAGGCAAATACCAAACTGGATCGATCGCAATTTTTGTCACTGCCAAATTTCCGCCATCTTTCACAATTTTGCCATCAATGAGTACCCGATTTTGGGCAATAGCATCTTGAAGTTCGGGCAAATTAATGTGAGCTTTTGTCACTGCAATTGTCGGTCGAATATCGTATCCCTGCTGATAAAACGAGGTGTAAATTTCGCTAACCAAAGCGCCAAAAGGATCGAGAGAAACAATCAAGTTAGCATCACCCCAACTGGGGTGAGGTCCGATGTCTGCCGCGGGAGACGTGTTAGTAAAATCGGGGCGGTGATTTGCTTGGAGTGCCCCCTTGGCTACAGCTAGCGCCCGATAGACAGAGTAGGAACCGGAGTGAGTGCCGATCGCATTGCGGTGAGAGGATTTGCTGAGACTAGCAATCACCGGCCCACGTTTAAGCGGATCGATTTCTCCCCAATAAATAGGAAGAGGTTTTCTGGGAGATATCTTGGGGTGAGAACTTAAAAATATATCCTTGGGTGTTGACACAGTTTTTCTGGCTCTGGTTATGGATGCTGCTAAAATCTAAAATCGATTGACTAGGGAAATTTTCTCAAAAATTAAAGATTTTTCATTTTTGATTCAGCGATCGGGGCTAAACTGCCAATAATCAAGGTACATACTCTACCCTAGTTTATCTAGTAATTTTATCTGACTTTTGGCTGATTTTTAGGCAGGAAAATACAGCAAAATATAGAGGAGACCGAAAAAATAACAAACAGATAAGTTGGGGAATTATAGAGGTTTACAACTCCTGAAATAGTTGCTATAGTTACCAATGATAGCACTAAATTATCAATAAAATATTAACTCATAGATTGAATGTTGCCAAGTACATCTAATTATTTGCTAAAAAATGCTTGCGTGCCGATGTCTCTGTTGGAGATTCCATCGATCGCACTCAAGTCCGATCCAGTCGCAGTCACAGAGACTGGCGAGGGTTTGTGTGTAGTGGATGTGGAAATTAGCGCCGGGGCGATCGCCAAAATTACCCCCTCCGGTAAGCAACCTGTATCAGAAGTTGCAGATATCCCAGTGGTAGATTGTCGAGGAGGGCTAGTTTGGCCTTGCTTCGTGGATATACACACCCATTTAGACAAAGGTCATATTTGGGAAAGAGCACCCAATCCCGATGGTACATTTGCCAAAGCAATTTTGACAGTGGGCGCTGACACTCAAAAAAACTGGAACCCAGAAGACATTTATCGGCGGATGGAGTTCGGGATCGAGTGCAGTTATGCCCACGGCACCAAAGCCATCCGCACCCATATCGACAGCGGAGGCGAACAGGGAAACTTTAGCTTAGCAGCATTTGAAGAGTTACGGACACAATGGGGCGATCGGCTAATTTTGCAAGCAGTTTCCCTAGTGTCCCTGGAATATTTACTAACACCAGCAGGCGAAAAATTAGCCGATAAAATGGCAGAAATAGGCGGTATTTTAGGCGGTGTTGCCTATATAAATCCAGACCTAGACCAACAACTAGATCGAGTTTTTGCCCTTGCTAAAGAACGAGGCTTAAACCTCGATTTCCACACCGATGAAAATGACGACCCAGAATCAGTAACATTGCGACAAGTAGCCAAAACAGCCATCCGCCATCAATTCCCAGGTAAAATCATCTGCGGACACTGCTGTAGTTTAGCAGTCCAACCCCCAGAATTAGTAACAGAAACTATCACCTTAGTCAAGGAAGCTAATATTGGCATTGTCAGCTTACCAATGTGCAATCTTTATCTCCAAGACAGACAATCCAAGCGGACACCGCGCTGGCGGGGAGTGACGCTGGTGCACGAACTCAAAACAGCAGGAATTCCCGTTGCTTTTGCTAGCGACAACTGTCGCGATCCCTTTTATGGATTTGGCGACCACGATGTTTTAGAAGTCTTCAATATGGCAGTCAGAATCGCTCACTTAGATAGACCCTATGGAGATTGGCCCCGTGCGGTGACAAAGACTCCGGCAGATTTAATGGGATTGCCTAAATTGGGGAGAATAGCAGTAGGTTTACCAGCAGATTTGATTTTGTTTAAAGCCAGGAATTACAGCGAATTATTATCTAGATCCCAGCGCGATCGCACAGTGTTGCGACAAGGCATTAAAATAGATACAACCTTACCAGATTACCGCGAACTAGACGACTTGCTAGCAAATTAAACTTATAGCAATCCTCACATCAACAGTCAACTATTTCTCTTTCCTTCTCTTCCTTCGCGTCTTCGCGGTTCGTTAAAATCCATCGCTGTAATCTTGTCAATTCACAACTAATTTGATATAAATATAAAAGCTAATTTAATGGAGGTGATTTTAAATGAAAGCAGTTATTTTATTGTCGGGAGGGCTGGATTCCTCAACAGTTTTGTATCAAGCCAAAGCCGACGGCTGCGAATGTTACGCGATTTCCTTTGACTACCAGCAAAGACATCGGCGGGAGTTGGAATCAGCACGGGCGATCGCACTTGCTGCAGGTGTTAAAGCACATCAGATAGTCAACTTTGATTTGACACTGTGGGGAGGTTCGGCGCTGACGGATAATCAGATGGAATTGCCGATCGACCGCACCCTCACAGAAATGTCTCAAAACATCCCCAGTACCTACGTTCCAGCTAGAAATACCATTTTTCTCAGTTTTGCCCTAGCCTACGCCGAAACCCTAGGAGCTCAGCGAATTTATATCGGTGTGAACGCTTTAGATTATTCCGGCTATCCCGACTGTCGCCTCGATTACATCCAAGCCATGCAGGAAGTATTTCGGTTAGGAACCAAGCAGGGAAGGGAAGGAGAAGCTATTAAGATTATAACACCTTTGATCGAACTTAAAAAAACCGAAATTATTGAATTGGGTAACAAATTAGGAGTACCTTGGGAGCAAACTTGGTCTTGCTATGCAGGTGGAGAAAATGCCTGCGGTGTTTGCGATTCTTGTCGGCTGCGGCTGGCGGCTTTTGAGGAATTGGGGTTGAAAGATCCGGTGCCTTATGCTTAAATTTTGCAGAGATGCTGTACTTTGAAGCAGAAATGGATCTCCTATTCCTCTCTGACTTTCGTGAGGTTAAAGCTGAAGACATTGACAGTGCCTTTCGCTTTACTTACGCTTTTATGGAGGAGCAAGATATCTATATTCCCTACGTATATTACGAAAATGTGAAGGTTGGCGATCGCGTTAATTTGCGCCCCAAAGGCCCGACGTTAGATAATTTAGTACGCAGCGACTTCGAGCGAGTAGATTATATAGGCATTAACTAAAAGATTCTGAACTATGAGCTTTCGCCACACCTTTTAACGCGCTATTCTTGCGCCCTTTTCCCACAATTTCCCCATTCGTCTGTCCAACTTCGCTGAAAGTGCGATCGCCCGCCACCCCTGACAACAACTGAATTTGAATTTGATCTAACCGCGGCCCGCACACAGAAACCACCGCCAGTTCCACATTTTCGCTGCGCCACACTTCCCCCACCGCCGGCATTCTTTGCAACTGATAGCTCAAAAAACCTCCAATGGTTTGATATTCGTCAGTTACAGGCAAATCCAAATTCAATATTTGATTCACATCATCTACATTTAACTGCGCTTGCACCAAAAAAGTGCGATCGTCCAATACTTGCAAAGCAATTTCTTTGCTATCTTGCGATTCGTAACTGCGACCGATAATTTCTGCAATCAAATCCCGCAGCGTCACTAACCCGGAAATGCCGCCAAATTCATCAACGACGATCGCAATTTCTTCCGAGGAACCCTGCATCAAAGGTAGCAATTCTCCCAACATCATCATCTCCGGCACAAACCTCACCGGACGCATCCACGTTACAATTGGCGTGTCTGGTGATAGCAAACCTTCAGCTAGGGGTTTAGCAAGTTGTTTGAAGTCAATCACCCCGATAATATCATCGAAAGAATCTCCTGTAATTGGATACCTAGAATGGTTGGAAATCGCAATTTCCGAGAGCAAAGTTTGAAAAGTAGCAGTCTTGGGAAGCGCGACAATACTTGGCCTTGGCACCATCACTTCTTGTACCCACACTTCCCCAAACTCAAATACGTTGTTGAGCAATTCTCGTTCTTCTGCTTGCAAGCCGCTTGACTCTGTGGAAGTAGCGATAATTAATTGTAGTTCTTCGGGAGTCACTGGCCGATGGGTGACATCGTATTCAATACCCGCAAGCTGCAAGAGCGATCGAGTCGATTTATTGAGCAAGGAAACAAAGGGATTGAATAAACGAGCAATCTGTAAACTGGGAGTGCCTAGGCCTCTTGCTAATTGTTCGGAATAAAGTAAGGCTACAGATTTCGGCACCAGTTCGCCGAGTACGATTTGTAGATAAGCCAGCAGAAAAAAAGTGACTATGGATATGCTAAAAGAATGGGCGATGGATTCCTTGATATAAGTTGGCAGTGGCAAAAAGCGGATGGAAGCTCGGATCAGCACGGCGATCGTATCTTCCCCAATCCAGCCGAGAGCTAAACTAGAAAGAGTGATTCCCAACTGCATAGTTGAGAGCAATCGCTCAATACTTTGGATCAAAGATTGAACCGTCAGAGCCGGAACATCCCCCGCCTCAACTAACTGATTAATCCGCGAACGACGCACCGTCACCATCGAAAACTCAGCCGCCACAAAAAAAGCATTGATCGCTATCAGCAGCAGCACTGATAGCAACCGTGACAGCACTTCTGTCCAAGTCATAGCAGGCAACTCAGCCATCTCCTACACTCTCCTGACCCAGGCCTGTGGGAGTGATACAGCTCTGCCTAGAACCACTTTCTCGGCTGAGCCTGAGAACCAGTCGGTCGGTTTGACCTCCTCCATAGCAAGCTAAAATTGTTGACAATCCCCCTAACACGAACACAACAGGGGCAAGGATCTGCAAATATTTTCCAAATATTGAACTACTCACCGCTCACCTGGAGTACCAGGTATAGCGGGGGAATTCCCCGCGCTGTAAGTTAATTCACTTCGGCACTGGAATGCCCGCTATTTGCAACTGAAGTTTTTGAGCTGGATAATCTGTCAGCGTCAGCGAAATTTCTTTAGCATTTTCCAGTAAAGTTGTGGGAATACTAATCGTGCCGTAAAATACCTGCCCGTTGGGGGGCAGTTCCCCTGGCAAATCCTCGGCCGTCGCACTTAGGGGCTGGCCTTGGTTATTAGTGACGCTCAAGAAACTGTATAAAAACTTTACAGCTTGGGAGCCTTCGTTCTTCATGCTCACGTCTAGCAGCATGGAGTTACCTCGCTGATTTGCCGCACTCACTTCTAGGGTGATTCCCCCGTCGCGACTGTTCATGGGAAACTTGGTGCTGGGATTTTTGTCAGTGGCTGGTTTTTTGGCTGTAGCTGTTTTAGAGCTAGCCTTGTCTGTTTTGGTATTCCCTTGACCCGCTACTTTCTCAGGATCGCGACCTTCAATCCGTGCTTTGACGGTTTTGAGAATGTCTTTTTCTTTCAAAATGCTCACTTGGTCTTTGCTCGCAGGTGTTCCCTGTTTGCCGCCTGCATTACTGCTGGGGCGAACGTCTGGCTGAGTAGTTCCTTTCAACGCTTCGCGACCTAAAGTAAATCCGAAAACAGAACTCGTCACACCAGCTCCCAACATCATAGTCAGTAGAATCAGAGTCAGCACTACCGTCGAATTCAGTACCATTACCTGTAAGTTCTATGCCAAGTCTTAGAAACTGCTTTGTTTGACCGATCGACTTCAACTTCGGGCTGATGGCGATCGGGCGTTGCAGATCGAAGATTGTGATTTTTGTTCTCTAGTTTTAACACGGACTGGGAAATTATGTTATAATTCATTTTAAGTTCGATCGCACCAAGCGATCTAACGGCAGTTGGCCGAGCGGTTTAGGCAGCGAACTCATAATTCGCCTCAGGCAGGTTCAACTCCTGCACTGCCGATTTTGACAATACTTCGACTTCGCTCACTCAGGTTTGGGCGAGAGTGACCGTTTCCGTTAGACCAGGGGTCTGAGAAACTTAGTTTATGTGGTCTCCTATCACTGTGTGTCTGTTGGCGCTCAGCAACGGGTCGATCGGCATATCAACCTTTAATTAACTCCACTCCGTCGCGCCCATCAATTTCTTGAACATATACTTTAACTTGTTCTTCCTTGGCTGTGGGCAACTTTTTACCCGTGAAATCCGGCTGAATCGGTACTTCTCGGTGTCCGCGATCGACTAACACTGCTAGCCAAATTTTCTCCGGTCTGCCATAATCATTTACTGCATTCAAAGCTGCTCGAATAGTTCTACCTTTATATATAACGTCATCTATCAATACAACAGTTTTGCCTGTCAAATCGAAGGGAATTTCGGTTTTGGCTGGTGTCCGCATCGCCACTCGATCCAAATCATCTCGGTAAAACGTAATATCCAGAGCACCTACGGATACTTTGACTTGTTCGAGGACTTCAATTTGAGCCGCCAGAATTTGAGCTAAAGGTACGCCTCTAGTATGAATACCTAACAAGACTAATTCTCTTGGGTCTCCCGATTTTTCCACTATCTGGGAAGCGATGCGGGTAAGAGTGCGTCGCACTTCATCCGGCGATAAAATTTCAATAATTTTAGTCATTGGTGGCTGTTGCTAATTTTGGGCTGTGGGTCGATCGACAGTTAGCGGACAAAAACGAAGCAAGCATAAAAGAGCAATGATAATCCCAACCAAATCAGAAAGCAATACCGAGTTAATTGCAATGCTTGGTGAATATGGTGTACTGTGATAGGTTGATTGGGTTCCCCTAACAGGGGTTTGTGTTTAACAACTCCCCGATAGGAATTTGTACCTCCTAGTTGCACTCCCAAGATGGCGGCGTAGGCGCATTCGCTCCAACCGGAATTGGGACTGGCATCTTTTACCGCATCTCTTTGACAAATTCTCCAAATGTACAGGGGTTTTCCTGATATCGCAGCTAATGTCATCACTGTTAATCTGCAAGGAATCCAAGTCAGGACATCTTCGAGTTTGGCGCTAAACCATCCTAAATCTGTGTAGGGTGCTTCTTTGTAGCCCACTGTAGAATCTAATGTACTGGCTGCTTTATAAGCGATCGCCAAGGGGACGATCGCGCTCATTGACATTGAGTAATCCGCGATCGGCAACTCCCTAACACTTAATAATAGATATAGATGTGGGAGAGCGAACCCAACTAAGGCATAAAATAGGGGAGCACTCACCCCATCCACGGCATTCTCTGTTACAGTTTCTAACAATGCTCTGAGTATTTCTGGCTCGGATAAGTTTTCAGTATCCCGACCGACATAAAGACTCAACCGTTCTCGCGCCTTGACTAAATCTCCTAGATTTAGAGGTGCCAGCACATCCTCCGCAGCAGCCCTCAAACTCCTACCTGCAAAACAGCTTGCGAGTAAAATGGTCTGTAAAGCAATCCCCAAAAGAGGATGCACCCAACTAGCAGCTTGCACCATCAACCAACTGACAGTATAACTGCCTACAATCAACCCGATCGCTAGTATTGTACCCGCAGCGCGAAGCAACAGTTTAGGGCGATCGCTTGGGAGACTATCGCCCAAGTTCGGTTTTGTAGCTGGGGGATTATTCCAGATATTAAAGACCAGTCGAGTATAGCGCTCAATGGCCCAACCCATCGCCTGTACAGGATGTGGCCAACCCCAAGGATCGCCGATGGAGTAATCTAATACAGCAGCTAAAATCAAAACAGACAATTCATCGGGCATCATTTATATATAGACAGTTTTAAGTTCACAGATTGTTTTCGTCCCGCAGTAGGTGCACGTTCTGCTCCCAATTAGCACCATCAAAGGGTACGATCCGAAATTGACCAACTGCATCGGAGTCGAGACAGCGGACATTGACATCAAATTGATCGGGATGCGATCGGGGGCGATAAAACGGATGAATACCACAAATCCGGCAAAAAATATGTTTGGCAATGCCCGTATTAAACGTATAGGTTGTCAAAACATCTTCGCCGCTTAGCAACGTAAAATGTTCCGGTGGTACAATTAGGTGCAAAAACCCCTTCTTGTGACAGATAGAACAGTTACAATCAACTGCTTCGTGTTTGTCCACCGCGACTCGGAAGCGGACAGCACCGCAATGACAGCCACCTTCGTAGACAACAAGTGTGCGATCCATATTTACTGGCAATCGTATTTTTCAACCGATCTTAACATTCTTGGTAGTTAGGGCGTTTTTAATTGCCCAAACCATTGATTTTATTGGAATTGTCATGATTCCTGATTCCTTACCATCTAAATGATAAAGCTAGTTTCTTCACCAAGAGCAGCTTGCCAACTTCGGGCATCATAGTATAAGTCTTCCAGAGAAATACTGTATAGCGCCAGCACCAGTTTTTTGTGCAGTTGCTTCCACAAACTGAATGTTACCCAGTCCTCTGCAAGGCCAGCATCAGCAGAATGGCGACGTAAAGGTTCAATAGTTTCCCCTACAGCCTCTAAGATTTGTCCTAGAGAGATTTGAGCTGGTTCGCGGGCCAATTTGTAGCCTCCTTGTGAACCCCGAACTGATTGCACTAAACCGGCTCGTCGCATTTCAATTAGCAATTTTTCGAGATAGGGAGCCGGTAACTCCTGTCGTTTAGCTATCGATTTTACCGATGTCGGCCCGAACCCAGGTTGCAAACTTAGATCCAGTAGAGCTTTGACACTGTAGTGTCCGCGTGCAGTTAACTTCATCGGATTTTAAGATGTGGGGCATATATTCAGCTAGCTGATAGCTGATAGCTTATGCTACAGAGTTTAGAGATTGCTCGCAATCGACAGCTACTCCTCAAGAAAGACTCCACATTGTTAAAAATATTTAGATAATAGTGGTTAACAATCGAGCCAATCGGTGTAATATGGTTTTACGACCAGCTATAAAGCTAAACTTTCTTGGCCAAATCAAAAATCAACCGAGAAAAAAACCGTACACCAGTTGAATATTTCAGGACTCAGTAGATGGTTAAAAAGAAAAGTATCGAACCCCTAGAAGGCGAAGGTCTGATCAAAAAGGTTAAAGACCTAGAAAACCTTACCAAAGAAGAAAAAGCGAGAGCCTGTGGCTACTACACCGTTACCAAAAATGGAGTAGAACGGGTCAACATGATGAAATTCTTGAATGCTCTGATTGATGCAGAGGGCATTCAGCTAGATGGTAAGCAAAACGGAAATGGACGAGGCGGACGCTCGGCTAGCTATCGGATTAGCGTTCAATCTAACGGGAACTTACTGATTGGAGCAGCTTACACCAAACAGATGGAACTCCAGCCAGGAGATGAATTTGAAATCTCTTTGGGACGGAAACACATTCACCTGCGCCAAATCGATCAAGAAGAAGAAGTAGCTTAAGCACTTACTTTTTGATTTGACTTGCTGGGACTGGTTGATTGGAGTTCAAGCAGAGGTTTTGCTCTGAAATATTTCTGTGTGGCTAAATCTGTGAATATAAAGCAGGATAGCTAGAGATGGCAATGGCTCGACAACAGCCACTGCCACCATTTATCAGATCCGAAATTAGCTATTTTCTCCCTCGCTAGATCCAATTGGAACAGCGAGGTTTTTCCGCGTATACAACCTCGCAGAGGTGGATAATATCAATTCCGGTTGTATCGGAATGATTTAACCGCGAAGGCGCAAAGGGCGCGAAGGAAGAGAAGAGAGAGTTTAATACAGGACGATGAAGAGAGGATTTGATATAAAGTGTAGTAGGGAAACGGGAGTGCCGTGTCCCTAGGGGGAGTAATGGAGGCTCACTTATTAAGCTGGGTTGGCCTCAGTTCGTCTTTGCAAGAGTCGGGCAATTTCCGCTTTTTCTACCAGTCCAACGAGAACACCGTTGCCGCGAATCACGGGAAGTTCTTGGACTTTGAGTTGTTCAAAGAGAGTGACGACTTCTAGGAGGGATTGTTCTGGTTCGACGGTGGCGGAAAATTCGATCGGCTTGAGCAGTTCTTTCACTTGAACCGAAGGCCAGTTACCCGTAGGAATTGTTTTGAGCTCGTCAAGTTCGATCGCACCTACCAATTGTCCCTCATCATCTGTTACCAGATAGCGACGCCAGTTTTGAGGATTACCGATGACGTAGTTATTGGCAAATTCTCTCAGAGATAAGTTTTCTGAGACGATCGGGCTTCCTGGAGTAACAGCATCTGCCGCTGTCAGCCCCGCCAGTTGATTTTGAACTGTGGCAGATTGTGCAGATTGACCAGCATTTTGCAACAAAAACCAACCGATTACTAAATTCCAGATGTTGCCAAATATTCCTGTAGCAATGGCGATCCAACCAATGATTTGACCCACACGGCTAGCAAAAATGACACCTTTGTAGGGGTTCCCTGTAATTTTCCAGACGATCGCTTTGAGGATGTTACCACCATCTAGGGGCAAACCAGGAATCAGGTTAAATAGAGCTAAAGCTAAGTTGATGGAAGCTAAAAGTTGGACGATAGCGGCTGCGGGGCCTGTGAGACTGGCACCAATACCGATCGCTGCTAACAAACCCGATAATAATAGACTAACTAACGGGCCTGCGATCGCCACCCAAAAGGCCTGGGCCGGAGTTTTGGATTCTCTTTCCAAACTAGCCAATCCACCAAACAGAAATAGCGATATGGATTTCACGCCAATTCCCTGTTTGATAGCAACCCAACTATGTCCCAATTCATGGGCTAACACCGAAGCAAATAACAGCAATGCTGTGAATAATCCCAGCATCCAGGGCGCTAGGGGGCCCAAGGTAGGAAACAGAGCAGCTAGTGCGCCACCATACTGCCACGTTACTAAGCCCAGGACTAAAAACCAAGATGCGTTGATGTAAAAGGGAATTCCAAACAGGTTGCCGACGCGAAATGTACCATTCATAATGGCTACCTCTGATATTATGGGGGAGAGTTTTTTCTCTCTGTTTCCTTATAATAACGAAATGTAACGATGATGTTAATCTGTCGATGGGCGTGGTATCCGCCTGGGTTGGTTCGGTAAAGAGCGATCGCCCTTGGACTGAGAAAGTGCGATCGCCCTTGACGACTACTCAAACAGGTTTGAGATTAATCAGGTATCTTGCCCAATCTTTCCCTCAATTTATCAGCCGATAACTGCGGCAGTTGCTCTACAAATAGTGCCAATTCTGCTACAGACAAGGCCAATAAATTAGTGATGGCGATCGGCAAAAGATCGCCCAATTCATTTGAACTCATTTTCAAGACACTTTCAGCTAATAATTTCACCGCTGATTCTCGCCCTGATACATCGACTGTCAGCATCGATAGTGCCAGTAACAACACGGTAAAATCCGTTGCAGACAACTTTGATATGGGAGCTAGAAAAACCGTCATTTTTGGGTTTAATTCTCCAAACCTGACTTGCAGAAAATTTTCTAAGATTAAGCGCTGTTGTTCTTGTCTACCTCGTTCTAGCCCTTGTTCTAGTCCTTGTTCTAGCCCTCGTTCTAGCCCTCGTTCTAGCCCTTGTTCTAGCCCTCGTTCTAGCCCTCGTTCTAGCCCCTGTTCTAGCCCTCGTTCTAGCCCTCGTTCTAGCCCTTCTTGTCTAGCTTTTTGCTGTGCTGCTTCTATTTGTTGCTGAAAAAGTGGTGCAATAGCCATAATTAACTCCCGCTCTTCTGGCTCTAATTCCTGTGGGATATCAGTTACTAAATTTGACTGTAACCGATACAATAATTCTAGCGCTATCATCCGCAACGGATCGTCCGTTGGTAAAGCGCTCAATTGAGCGATCGCCCTTTGCTGCACTTTACCTTTGCCCAAAATCCTCAACCACAAGGTTTCTGGAGTTTCTGGCAACTGGTGAATAGCCACAATGGCAGTTCGCAAAGACTCACCAAAAAAATAGATTCCCTCCATCCAATTCTCTATGTCTGGCTTGGCATTAAAGCTATCCACCAATGCTTTTGATGCTGTGGGCATCAAAATCCACAGTTTGGGTAACTGAGAATCATCAAGGCGAGTATTTTCTCTTCTAGATTGTCGCTCTAATTCACCTCGCACATCCAATAACTTGCCCAAACAGCTACAAATTTCGCTGACGTTGGCAGGATTCCGAAACGGTTCAATAATAGCAGTTGTAGTTGCCATTTTTCCCAACAATCCCAGAGTTTTTAAGTATTCTGGATTTTGGGTGATGGGAGTGAAGTAAACATCAATTTCTCGGACTTCGGAAGTTACATCTCTACCGATATTGACTGTTCCAATGGGTGACAGAAGTTCTTCCAGGTATTCTTTCGCAAAACGATCGTGAATAAATCGTGTCATAAAAATTAGGATTAACTTTTTAATTATAGCATACTTGACTTAATCACCATCGAATCCATCCCTTCTCCCCGGCTGACTATAGCGCTTCAATTAATCAACTAATTAAGTATGATTAGAAGCTGTTCTCGCCCCTGTTTCGGCCGCCCAACGCTTCAAATCTTCGATTTGCGATCGCGCCATGGTAGCTAGAGGTACTGTCTCCTCGATCGACTTCAACATATCCTCAGTCGTCAAATCTCGCCGCTGGCAGTTGACAAAAGTCCCAAAAGCCCGATACAATCCATCAATTACAACTTGCTCAATTTCTGCCCCACTAAAATTCTCAGTCCGCTTAGCCAAAATCCCCAAATCAAACTCTCGCCAAATAGTCGATCGCAACCGCTGCAAATGGACTTGAAAAATATCTTGTCGCTCCAATTCTGAAGGCAAATGCAAACAAAAAATCTCATCAAATCTGCCCTTTCTCAGCAACTGTGCCGGCAAAATCCGCACATTATTTGCAGTTGCGACAATAAACACCGGACTGGTTTTTTCCTGCATCCAAGTAATCAAACTACCCAATACCAGACGCGAGGTTCCCGAATCGCCATCGCCGCTAACAATATTGCCGAAAGCATTATCTATTTCATCGATCCACAAAACGCAAGGGGCGATCGCCTCTACCAATTCTATCATCTGTCTGACCCGACTTTCGCTATCCCCGACCCTGCCACCAAACAATCTCCCAGTATCCAACCGCAACAGTGGCAAACGCCATTCCGAGGCGATTGTTTTGGCTGATAAAGATTTGCCAGTACCTTGAATTCCCACTAACAAAACGCCCTTGGGATTTGGTATGCCATAGCTGCGCGCTTCCTCAGTAAAAGCATCGTGTCGCATCTTTACCCACTGCTTCAAATTTTCCAATCCGCCCACATTTTTGAGAGATTCTCTGGAATTGACAAACTCCAAAATTCCCGTTTGGCGAATGGCTTGCTGTTTCTCTTCTAAAACTCCATCAATATCTGACTCATTAATCTGCTGTTTTGCCGCCAACGCTTTAGTTAAAACCCGCCCAATCCGGGCGCGACTCAAACCTTGACAAGCTTTAACTAACTGTTCCCTTCCTAAACCAGTAACTTGCAACTGTTCCGGCTGAGACACTAGGTGAGAAATTAAACGATCGATTTCCTGAACATTGGGCAACGGGAAATCAATTACTGTCACTTCTTCCTGCAATTCTTCTGGTAATTCCAGGGCGGGAGAAGTCAGAACAATAGTTTTTTTGCTGCGCTTCAATTCCCGCGTTAAATTGCGTAATTCTCGGACTACCGGCACATTTTTTTCGGTGTAGGGATATTTCAAAATTGGGTGTAAATCCCGCAACACAAATATGGTATATTCTTCTACAGCAGTTTTGCCAATGCGATCGAGCGCCGCCATCACCGAACCTTTGGCGGAACCATTATCTTCCCAGCCCCGCACGATATCCCAGAACAACACCCGGCGCGCGGGAGTTACTTGCACCGCTACTTGAGCAATTACTGCTTCCACAGGTTCTTCTTCCGCGCCTACAATATATAGCAGCGAATAGTGGGCGCGAATCATCAAATCTAGTCGTTTTACCAGTGCCTCGAAAGGGTTGTGGCGATCGCCCTTAATGGCATCACCTGCTTTTAGTTGGAGGGAATTTTCTGTCATTTTATTTAAGATCTTAAAGTGTTAGAGTGAGATTAAAATAAGGTTCCTAGTCGAGATTTTAGTCATGATAAAATTTTGAAAAAGGACTAAAGTCTGGACTATGAACCTTGAAATTATAACAGAAGAGGAGACTATTGGCTAGGGGGCAACTTTTCGAGCTTGTTTCAGCATTTCAATCAGAGTGTGGTGAGCATCTTCAGCATCTTTCAAAGTGCGATCGAAATTTACTCTGACTGGGAAAGTTTCCCCATTGACTTGAGCCGTTAAATCCATGCCATTGGCATCAATAGCCAGCATTTGAGCCGATGTTGCATCTGGTTTGTCGCCAAATGCTTGAGCATAAAGCACTACAGCGCTAGCATGATCTTCGTTCATGTGGGTGCAGATGCGATCGCTAATCTCAGTAGAAAACGGTTCTGACATAGGGAAATTCCTCCGATCCAATATAGATAGATTGTACTGCGAATCGTGGTTGACAAATCACTTCGCAATTTGCTAAAATAACATTAATAGGATGCTCCCATGAAAAACTGTAGCGTTTATATCGAACTACTCAAAACATTTCCTCCCCGCCCCATAACTACTGAAGAGGAATTAACTGCAACTCAAGAAGCGATCGACTCTTTGTTGGATAAAGGCGAACTGACTCCAGACGAACACGATTACCTCCATGTACTAGGAACCCTGGTTTATGAGTACGAGCAAACTTTAGAAGCCATACCTGATATTTACGGCATAGAATTATTAAAGGCTTTAATCGAAGAATTTGAACTGAGACAAAAAGACCTAGTTCCTATTTTTAAAACCGAGTCTATTGTCTCAGATATCCTGCATGAAAAGCGCCAACTTACCACCGAACATATCCAAAAACTTGCAGAGTTTTTCAGCGTCTCCCCGGCTGTCTTCTTTCCGCTGCATCCAGTCAAAAAAACTGCTTGAATTTAGAACCAATTTAATGGATCGTTGCACATATTCCGATCCCCCTAAATCCCCCTTAATAAGGGGGACTTTGATCGGATTCTTGTCCCCCCCTTGTTAAGGGGGGTTAGGGGGGATCGTATTCTATGCAGCCTCATAAAAAATTGGTATAAAACCATATTTTTGTTTGTAGTCAGGACTTTAGTCCAGAAACCTGATTTTTACGATAAGACGCATTGTCACCGAGAGATTCTCTAAAAACCCGGTTTCTTGAATCGGAGTGCGTAAATCCTGAGAATACTTCCTCTTCATTGCTTTTTAGAGGCCGGACAGTTTATCATAATTAGCAATTAAAGAGAATTTAAACAACCTGCCATGCTGTGGACGCCCGGACAAACAACCCTCAAAACTCGCCCCTACCGCATCGACGACATCCTCGGAATGGGGGGATTTGGCATCACTTACAAGGCCACACACTTGCAACTCAAGCATCAAGTTGTCCTCAAGACGCCGAATCTGAGTTTGCAAAATGACCCGGAATACGCCAACTTTGTTGGCAGATTTATCCGCGAAGGGCAAATCTTAGCCAAATTTTGCCAAAACGCGCATCCTGGAATTGTCCGCGTCAGCGATTTGTTTGAGGAAAAAGGCCTTCACTGTTTGGTAATGGATTTAATTGTCGGGCAAAGTTTATTTAATGCCGTACAGCAACGGGGGCGACTCCCGGATACGGAAGCAGTGGCAATTATCCGCCAAATTGGAGAAGCATTAAGCGCCGTTCACCAAGCCGGAATTGTCCATCGAGATGCTCATCCAGGTAATATTATGTTGCGTCCGAACGGGCAAGCAGTGTTAATTGATTTTGGTCTTGCGAATGAATTAATGCCAACTATTATTAGTAGCAGACATCCTCATAACCCTGCTTTTGCTCCTTGGGAACAGCATATGGAAGGTAGTGGTAAACCAACGGTGGATATTTATGCTTTAGCAGCATCTTTATATTATGCGGTAACGGGAAAAGCGCCAACAGCTTCCCTCAATCGGCATTTTAGAAATGAAGTGTTGCCACCTGCGAAAGATTTTGGGGTGCAAGATTGGGTGAGTTTAGCAATAGAAAAAGGGATGGCATCCGAACCGCAAAAGCGGCCGCAGTCGATGAAAGATTGGTTGAGTTATCTGCGGGAACCGATTCCGCCAACGGTTGCCAGTGTTTCGGTACAGCTTAAATCAGCGCGGGGAGTTGACTATAATCGTCTGCGGGATTTATTGGCGGCGGGGAAGTGGAAAGAGGCGGATGAGGAAACACTCAAGGTGATGTTAAAAGCTGCTAGACGGGAGAAGGAAGGTTGGTTCGATACGAACTCGATCGAGAATTTTCCTTGCGATGATTTGCGGACGATCGACCAATTGTGGGTAAAATACAGTCAGGGTCACTTTGGCTTTAGCGTCCAGAAAAGAATCTGGTTGGAAGTTGGTGGTGAATATGGTAAAGTTGATTATGACACTGAATGCAAAGTGCTCGATTTGTTCGGTTGGCAAAAAGGAGGAAGTTGGTTGAACACAAAGCACCTAACCTATAATAAACAAGCACCAGTGGGCCACCTCCCTGCTGGGGGTTGGAACGCTGAGCTGTGTTTGTCGTTGGTCTTCTCTCGCATCAAGAGCTGTAAGCTCTAATCTATAGCGATTTCAGCCCTTTGTCAAGTCTTTTTTATCGAAGCTTTTTTTACGAAGTTATCGGCTTTTGGTCATTTCATTACCTGCTACGCGGGGGTTTACTCTTCAAACAACAGACTCGCGAAATTCGGGTGATAGCAATTGGCCAACACAAACTGTTTGGGGTTCAGAAACCGGGTTTTTTACGAAATATTTGGTTGTAGTCAGCAGATTCGGTAAAAACCCGGTTTCTTTGGTCAGTGCGTAAGTCCTAATCTACTCTAAATTCGAGACTAAATGATGCGTTATGCAATTGCGATCGAAAAAACACCGAATAACTATTCAGCTTATGCGCCCGATTCACCCGGATGTGCAGCAGGATTAAAAGGCACTATTAAATCTCCTCATTTTCAGAAAAAATGGTGGCCGCGTATTGCAAAGAAAATGTCGTTATATCGAGTTTATCTTCTTCAGTCCAAGTCTCGCTTTCATCGACAACCGACAGATTTTGCTGTACCAAATCGTTGAGAATAAGAGTTGCCAAGCGCAGTCTATCCTTTGGTGAAAGGGTAGACAGAACGCGATCGTAAACTTCTCGAACAGTAGTTAACATAGCAAATCCTCCTGCTTCTGATCTTATGGAAAACTTAGGACAGGTTGATTTGATTATAGCTCAAAAATTTAATAAATTTATGCTATACTTAAGTTATAATTTTTAACCCCAGATTCACTTATGCCAACTTTAACTGATATTGGCACTTTGATTATCCGCGATCCGCACCTTCGCGGTGGCATCCCTATTATTGCAGGTACTGCCACATCGGTACAGCGAATCGTAGTCTTATACAAACAAGGTAATAGTGCTGAGGAAATAGCAGCGGATCTGGATCATCTCACCTTAGCGCAGGTTTATGCTGCACTGACTTATTATCACGCAAATCGAGCAGAAATAGAAGCAGATTTAGTGGCTGAACAAGCAGAATATGAACGTTTGGCAGCATTAAATAAGCTAAAAATGCAGGAGAAAGCATGAGCCAAATTCGTCTTTACTTAGATGAAGATTCACGAAGTAAAAAACTATTGCAAGCTTTACAAAGTCGTGGTGTAGATGTCATTACAGTTGCCGAAACAGGGATGCTATCTCGCAGCGATGAAGAGCAATTAATTTGGGCTTTTACTAATCAAAGGGTAATTTATAGTTTCAACATTAGGGATTTTTATAGAATCCATACCAATTGGCTAGAAAGAGGAGATTCTCATGCAGGAATTATTTTAGGACAGCAAAATTATTCAGTGGGAGAACAAATGCGTCGCCTTTTGAGTCTAATTTCTGCCAAATCAGCGGCAGGAATGCAAAATCAAATAGAGTTTATCAGTGCTTGGAGTGAAAAGTAAAGATATTATCGATCGAGATAATTAGATACCCTGATTTCTTAAATAAGTCAGGGTATCTGAGTATTCTATCCTACAAAATGTACAGTCTAACTAAAAGATCGATCGTCAAACGGCAATTCATCAAACAGCGAATCAATATCACCCTCAGACTTAGCCACTGGTGAATTAGCACGAGATGCTGGAGACTTCACCGCAGGCACTTTTGCTACTGGTAAATTCGCCGCAGGTTCCAAAACAGCAGGCTCAGATTTCTGTAACTTAACTACAGGTAATTCCCCACCATTTTCACCATTTTTGCTAGTTTGATTCCACATCATCATTCCCAGCAAACCATCAACCAAACCACCACCGCTACCATTACCGCTTACCGCAACATCAGGTACAACTCGCACATGGCGATCGCCTATAATTTGCATTAACTGCAAAGCCGTATAACCAGAACCCCCCAAAGCCACAACACCCGCGTGATAAGCCGAAGCTTGAGCATTTCCCTTCACCCGAATCGACTCAGCTTCACCTTGAGCTTGTTTCACCTGAGAATTCGCTTTCAACTCCGAAATCTTCACACCTTGTTCCGATTTCACCATCTCTTGCTGAATCTCAGCCAGCGCCGTTTCCCGCACCAATTGTTGCCGCTGAGTTTGCGCCAATTGCTGCACCTCATAAGTCTTACATTGTTCTTCCGCAATTTTGCGATCGGTTTGAGTTTGCATCAACTCTGCGGGTGGCAAAATATCCCCAATCAAAGTATCAATTGCTTGCACATCATAGGTACGCAAAGCCGCTTTGATATACTCGGCGGCTTCCGCTTGCCGATCGCTCCTTGCTGACAGAAAATCCAACACAGAATAAGCTTGAGCCGAATTGCGGAAATAATTCCCAATAGTCGGCTGCAAAACGTGGTCAACTAAATTCTGCATCGAACCCACACGAGAGATTACTTTCGGCGCATCCAAAGCTCCCACATGAATAATCTGAGCTACTTCTAAATCAAAGGCAAAACCATCTTGAGAACGTACAGTTAAAGATGAAAGTTGAGAGTCATAACTGTGTCTTTCTGTTTTGCTAGACCAATTCAAAACAATATTTGTAGTCGGTACTAATTCTACTTTCAAAATGCGCGTATTTAGCGGATGTTTGCCGGGATAAAGTGGAGTTATCCACACGCCTTTATTGCCAACTTCCACCAAATTGCCGTGGGTGAAAGCAGCACCACTGATATCTTCTGAGGTTTTACCGACATAGGAAATAACTGCGCCCACATAGCCGATCGGGATTTCGGTCATCGCAGCTTGTTCCACCCCGACAAACCAAGGATTCAAGTTCCACGAACCGGAAAGCAAAACCTGTTCCTGCAAACCGCGCCGTCCTCCACCAGTGATGAACTTCTGTGCATTTTGGAAATTATCATGATTCGGAATAATCGCGCCCGCAATTTCACCATCTTGAATGGGAATTCCGTCATAAGTTGTGACAATTCCCACTTTATCTGGTGCAATTTTGTACAGCTTTAAATTTTCTGGGGTCATCCCATGTTTCGTAGCATTTGCTGCTGTAATTACTGTAAATAATGCTGTATTAATTCGATAGCTACCTCCGGTTAAAATTCCCAGTTGTCTACCTTTTTCTCCACCGCTTTTTAGAAATTTTCGAGCATCTTGAAAATTGTCGCATTCTGTGATTTTACCAAGGATGCGCTGGGGCGGAATTGACTGACCACCTGCTGCAATAATTAAAGCAATTTCACCTTGGGGAACCACAGTTAAAGATTCTTTGCGAACATTGTATTGCAAAGGCCAATAACCCCAGTGCCAACCGGGAGGTAAAGTATCAGCTTGATATCCCGCTTCTCCGTTTAGGGCAATTAAGTCTCCGGGTGGTAAAGCCTTGCCGCCGAAGCTAAACTTTTTACTGACAATGCCAACTTCGCGATCGCCAATTACGACCAATCCACCAAAAAATAGCGGTATACAAATAACGATCGCACCACCTACGACAATTGGTACAATTGAGCCGAATAAGTCCATCTGCACTGTCTGCACAGCAACAGTGGTTTGAGGTAGCTGTTTCAATACTATCTGAGGTTTGGCGGCTAGCTGAGTCGAAATTTGACTTGCAGGGGGGATATCGCTAGCAGCTAATACCGGCGATGCTTTTAAACTGCTTGTTGCGCCCAAAGCTATAGCAGCCGAAACAGCCACTGCTAATTGTTTGAAAACGCGGACTTTGGTTTTCGAGTTTGGTTTAAATGAATAAAGCATTTTTTTGATATGGGCTAGATTGTCCTATTGGTTCAAGCTTAGCCTCGATCGCAAAGTTTGACCTAAAACTTAAGCATCTGTGTTTGGCAAATATATTCGTAGGGACTCTCGCATGACCGCTGTAAATCTCTGGTTAAGTAGAAGGAAGAAGGAAGAGGGAAGAAGATCGATGTGAAGAATAGCAAGCTAGTAATACCAATTTAATGTGAAGTTGCATATATTTCGATCCCCCTCGCATCCCCACCCCCCTAGGGCGTGTTTTCTCTCCCCAAAGATCCCCCCCAGCCCCCCTTAAAAAGGGGGGGGAAAGAGTCTTTAAGTCCCCCTTTTTAAGGGGGATGCGAGGGGGATCTAAATCTTAAGGAGTAGTTTGAAAACACGCCCTAGCCCCCCCACCCCCCCAGCCCCCCTTGGGGGGGGATGGGGGAAGGGGGACGAAAGAGAAGAATCTTGTCCCCCCCTCCCACCAGGGGGGTTAGGGGGGATCAGATTCGGGAGCAGCCTCATAAAAAATTGGTATAAGCTTTCGAGCGATTTGGATCTTGCATTTAATTAGGTGGACTTACTTATCACTAATAAATTGTCTGCCGTCAGGTGCTTCGCCTATGCAAAATCGGGATGCTCCCAGGGGCGGGCACTCTTGACACCGCCCCTACTGAGGATGAAACAGCCCTGGGGGATAGGCGGATAATGGGATAGGATTTGACCTGTTTTGAAATTTAAAAAATATTATTTATTTTCAATAATGCACAATTATTGAGAATATAATTAAATCATTTATATCTTGAAAGTCATATCCTCAGAGAGTTTCAGCTCCTGAGAGCCACCGAGTGATGCACTCAATACTGCTGCCTCAGAGAAAGTGCTAGGGAAAAAACTGAGAACAACCCTCATAAATTTCGAGGGACGATCCCAATAAATTAGTAAGACACACAGCACGCTCTCCCAACCACTATGCTCAAGCTACTCCCAAAGTCGATCGCTCACAAGCATCTGGGCCCTGGTACAGGCGATCGACCTTTCAACAGAAAACAAGTACATCAATCCTAGGACTCATCCAATCAGTCAGAGAAAAAACACTACGATAAATCTTTAAGTCGCTTAAACTAAACTGGAGAAAGACTCAAACCGGCAAAAATTCCCTCCCCTGCGTCAGACTTAAAATCTTTCTTTATTGTGATTGGAGAATCGACAAAAATGACCACTTACTCTCATCGAGAAACCATTCCCATATTACCAGAGCGTCGAAATAATACCGAGGTTTTTTGTACCTATCTCATGCTCGATAACCAAAACTGTCCCCCACTGATTAAGTGGCAGAATATTCCGGCTCTCAAACGCAATTTTGAGTTATACCAAAAACACAACCAGACATTTAGACAGTTGTTATTTCAGCCAAATATCATCCAAAATATATCAATGTTTTGGCGGAATATAATAATTAACTCTGCGCCTACTTTTCAAGAATGGGAACCCAAAAACAGCAGAAAATTAGCCTTACAGCATTTAGCTAGTTTATTTGAAAAAAACTGCTATTATGCCAGCAAAAAAGTATGGTTAAATTCACAAGACCGCTCTTGGGACGAATATCTATCTTCGGCTCGCATTTTTGTTTATAGTTCCGATCATCTCGTCAAAGTGTTAAAGTCTTATGACGAAGCTCAGGCTACTCTAGATACATACATTCAACAAACCTTGATTAAGGAGATTAAAAATTACCACCAGATATGTAAATTTTCCCAGTGGCGACTGGTAGTTAAAAAAAGTGATAAAGAGCTTCGGGAAGCACTGCAAAGAGCCGGATATCAAGAACCTTACATTTCTCAATGTATCTTTGCACGCAAATACTTTCAACAAGTTTATCGCTTTAACAAAGTTCAGAATCCCGCCATGAGAAGATCGGGAGATAAATGGCTGGAGCCTGACATGGAAGACTTTCAAGCTGCCACAGAATGTTATAATGCAGAAAAGTCTCTCTCTTGTGCTCCCCATGAAGTTTCCGCAGGCTCAAGTATTAGCATAGAGCAAATGCAAGCTTGGATGAAAACCTCCATTGAGGTCTTAAAAAAATACGATCAAGTTATTATTTCTAGCTCTGAAAATATTCAGAATGTATCCGCAATAACTCAGCCACAAGACAGTGACCAATTATGGGATGCCTCAGAGCTAGAAATAATTAGTCTGGAAGCTGAAGAATCTGATTCAGAAGAAAATCCTCTATTGAATCAAACTAAACTGGATTTCCATAAAGAACTCGATCGCCTAAAACCGGATCAACACAAAATTCTCCTGCTTTATTACGGTTTAGGCTTGAAGCAAAAGCAACTGGAAACTCAATTAGGAACGAGCCAGTCCGCTATTTCTCGTCGTCTCAATACTATTAAGAAGCAACTCTTAAGAACCTTGATTCAACAATCACAACCCCAGGCATGGGTGACAAATTATGTAGTTGAATGGTTACATAAAGATTTCCGCGCCCCCCGGCACTCAGATTTAATTGAAGCAGCCTTAGTTCAAGCCACAAAAAAACTGACAGTGGAAGCTCAGCATATTTTGTTTCTGCGCTACGGTCAACAGCTCAATGAACAGCAAATTGCCAGTCAATTTGGTCTGAGTTTATTAGATGTGAAGACCATAATTTCTGAATCTCAGCACAAGTTACAAGCCTATTTAATCAAGGAACTACCTCTTTGGGAAAAAGAGTATGTCGAAGAGTGGCTCAAGAGTTTTTATTACTCTAAAATTTGCCTAGCTCATGAGCATCTAAATCTATCTTTAGAGATTGCCTATGACGGCGAAACAATTGATAAAATTGTAGCAGAATCCTTGAAAATTTTAATCGCTTATAAAAAAGGGGAATAAACCAATGTTTGATTTAACCAAATTACAACCAATTGATTCTAGTGATTCTTGCCTCGTCCGGTTGACAATTGACCAAGCAGACCAAGACACTGCTTGGTATCAAGCTCAAGAGCATTCTAATCCAATTGCTCGTTACAATGCGTATCTCAATGGCGTTTGTTTAAAGCCGTTTATGCAGTGGATTACAGAGTTGCTGGCAGAAGAAGGATTGCCTCAACCTTCAGTCTGGAAACGTCAGGATCTTGCTAGTATTTGGGAATTTGTCAATGGCACCGCAATTGAAATTGGTGATACTAGATTAGTTTTAATCCCCAGTGATGAGGGAGATTTGGAGGAATTATTTGTGCCGCAGGAATGGGTTGATATGCCTAATTGGACTGCTGATTATTACCTGGCGGTGCAGATGAATTTGGATGGGGATGATGGGGAGTGCTGGATGGAAGTTTTGGGTTTTGCGACGCACCGCCAACTTAAGCATGAAGGTAGGTATAATGCGACAGATCGCACTTATGCTTGGTCAACACAGAAATTAACCAAATCTCTCCTTGTCATGGACATAACTCTAGGCTTGAATTTGCAACAAGAAGTCCCACCTTTGCCAATTTTATCCGAGGTGGAATCGACTCAATTATTACATACTTTGGGTAATTCAGCGGTGTATTCTCCCCGGCTGCTAGTTCCATTTGGGGAATGGGCATCTTTCTTGGCTAATGATGAATGCAGACAACAACTATATAATCTGCGTTTAGGAATTATTCAGGAACCAGTGGTGGTTGAAAGTCAATCACGTTTAGTTGAGTGGGCCAAGACTTATATTCAAGCTGGCTGGGAGACGATTGATGACATAATTGAGAGGTTGGGACTGTTAGATTCTGGCTTAATGTATGCGATGGAAGGTGAAGGTTATCGCTATGGTGATTCTAGCAGCCAGAAGGGAATTCCGACATTGCTTGATTTATTGCGCGATCGCCGCCATAAAAGCAATCAATTGCGGGCTGCGGAATTATTAGGTTGCGTTGAGCCTGGAAATCAGGAGGCAATTTCCGCACTGACACACTTGCGGGAAACTACCGAAAATGATGCCTTGAAGCGCCAAGCAGCAGTCAGTTTGGGAAAACTTGACCCCAAAAATGCCGCTGCGGGGGTGAGAATTGGTAAGATGATTGAATTAAAAATGGAGCTCGATAGCGATCGCGTGGTGCTAGAAATCACTCTGTTACCTGAAGGAAGTGATAAAACCAATATTTTCTTGCGCGTATTACCAGTGCGAGCAAAAACTCTACCACCCAATCTGGAACTAATTATCCTAGATGAAGATGGCGAAGTTTTCTGGGAAGAAAAAGCACACCATTTTACCAATAGGCTAATGTATGAATTCAGAGGTGCGATCGGCGATAATTTCCAGGTAAAACTCGCTTGTGGCGAAGTTAGCATCACAGAAGATTTTACCATTTAACTAAATTAGGATCGGGAGGTCAAAAGCGATGAGCAAGCTTGTAATTTTGGAAATACGCGATGCTGACAATGAGCAACGCTATCCTGTCACCCTCAGAATTTGCGATAGCATTAATTATCAGAATTTTCAAAGTACAGTTAGCGGTAAATTTCCACCAGCTAAAGATTTGATAGAAAGCTATGATAATTTGAAGCGAAATCGCATGGATCGCGGTTTTGGTTCTTATCGCAAATTAGAAAAGCTCAAGAAAGCGCAAGTTACCAATGTTTCAGTGAAAGAATTAGCAGATGCGGTAGAAATAAGTGTAAATAATTGGCTAAATTTTCCAGATTCTGATTTTCAGGATGTCAGAGATTTACTTTTAAAAGTATTGAGTGCTCATAAAAATGATGTCAGGGTCATTATCGAAACAGACAATATTAGTTTATGGAGTTTCCCTTGGCATTTATGGAATAAGTTTCAAGAGTTTGAAGTCGAACCTAGTTTTTGTCTTTTAACTACTAATATTAATTCTGATTTGGGTCAAATAAATTATAAAGACAAAATTAGAATTTTAGTTATATTAGGAGAGAATTCAGATATAAATATCGCTGTAGATTTACAACTATTAGAAGAATCTATTGACCATAATAATGCAGAGATTAAAACTTTAACAGCTACTAATAGTAGCAAGCTTGATGACGAGTTATGGAAGCAGAATTGGGATATTTTATTTTTTGCAGGTCATAGTTATAGTGAAAATGATTACAGTCAAGGTAAGCTGGCTCTGAGTGAAACTGAAAGTATAGCGATTAAAGATTTAAAGTATGGTTTAGAAAATGCGATTAAGCACGGTTTAAAATTAGCAATTTTCAATTCTTGTGATGGCATGGGATTAGTCAAGGAACTAGCTTCCCTGGAAATTCCTGCGATAATTGCCATGCGAGAGCGAGTGCCGGATGAAGTTGCTCAGAAATTTTTGGAGCATTTTCTAAACTCATTTGCTAGAGAAAAGAAATCTTTGCGCGACTCTGTTATGCAGGCGCGGAAAAAGCTGCACGTGATGGATATTGAATATCCCTGTGCTAGTTGGCTACCGATGATTTATGAGCATCCGGCTGTGGAGTCTCCCACTTGGGATGAGTTGCTGAGGGGGAATGAGGAAGAGCGGCAACGTGTTTCGATTTGGGGCAATCTTCGCAGTGTGTTGGTGGCTAGTGTGTTAGTCACGGGTGCTGTGATGGGAGTGCGGTGGATGGGATTGTTAGAATCTTTAGAATTACCTGCTTACGATTATTTAATGTGGCAACGCCAATCAGAGCCCATAGATTCCCGCATCACAGTAGTTGAAATCAGTCAAGAAGAAGTTGATAAGTATGGTGGCTATCCGATCAAAGAATCTGCTTTAGCAGAAATCGTCAATAAAGTAGAAAAATATAAACCAGCAGCCTTGGGTCTCAATATATCTCGTAATCAACCTAGAATCAAGGATAATCGGGATATCACAGCCCGTAAAGATTGGATAAAAACTTTTCAAGAAAATCAAAATTTTTATACTGTCTGTTCCTACCAATCGTCAGCCGGAGATTATGCTCCACCTCCTGAATTTTCTCCGAAACAATTAACCGAACAAGTAGGATTTGTCGATTTTTTTGATAATAATATTCAAGACAATAAATATCAGACAGTACGTCGCCAACTATTATCCTACGATCCCAATTATTTACCTAAATCTTCTAAATGTAGCACACCTTACAGCTTCAGTTTTTTATTAGCATTTTCATTCTTATCATCCCAGAAAATTGAACCATTACAAGTTAATCAAACTACAAAAAATTGGGAATTGGGCGGAGTAATTTTTAATCGCTTAGCCTCACACACAGGAGGTTATCAAAGCCTCGATGGCAATAGTAGCCAAATTCTCCTCAACTACCGCGCCAATCGTCGGCCGGCAAAAATAGTTTCGTTGACAGATATTGTAGAGGGAAAAGTCGGCGAAAGTGCCATCAAAGGTCGAGTGGTCATCGTCGGCTATACTGCGGGAGTAGCTAGAGATGATTTTGATACTCCCTATGGTCAAATGCCAGCAGTATGGATTCATGCCCATATGACAAGTCAAATTCTTAGCGCCGTGATGGATAATCCAAAACGACCTTTGTTATGGGATCTACCAAAGTGGGGTCATCTGCAATGGGCTGATGCAGCATTTGTTTGGCTATGGGCTCTTACTGGCGGAGTGCTAGTGATATATATTCGTCCCCGGCTGTACTTGACAATAGTCACTTGTGCTGCTAGCTTGCTCTTATATTATATTTGTCTTGCCATTCTTAACCAAGGCGGATGGATGCCCCTAGTTCCCTCAGCCTTAGCTTTAGTAGCGACTGGCAGTGGATTAGTCATTTATAAAATATCTAAAAATCGACAGCCGGAATAAGTATCGTGGACAAAAACCTAACAACTAAATCTAAATGCGTAGGCTATATTTTCAACTAGCTTTTGCGACAGTTATTGCGCTGGCGATTATCGCGATTTCTCCTATATCTGTACAAACCTACAGTGCGATTTTTTTGAGCCAAGCCCCCTCACGCCCTCCTCAAACACCGCCACCACCACCACCACGGGATAATCAACCAAGACCCGGAACCGGACTTGATCCTACTAATCCATACTGCAAAAAGACAAGCAAGCCAATTACCGCTATTGTACCTGTTAAGAATCCGGTATACACGACTTCTGAATATCCAACTTTTTTGTTCTATATTCCCTACAATCCTGAAGATATAAACTCAGTCGAGTTTTCCCTGGTAAGTAGAGATGGAAAAAAGACAATTTATCGAAGCCCTATCTCTTTGCCAAAAACACCAGGAATTGTTAGTGTTAGCCTGCCAAAATCTCCAAAATACGCTATTGAACTCTATGAGTATTACCGTTGGTACTTCAAATTAAATTGTGAACCTTATACGCGCTCTACAACTGACCTGCCTCTGAATGGGTTTGTCGCACGAGTACCACTCACCTCCGAAGGCGAACAACAAATCAATAAAGCAACACCTGATATTTGGTATGATTCAGTCGCCCGTTTAGCTCAGCGTTTGCTTGCAAATCCTAAAGATGAAACTTTGAAAGTTCAATGGGTTAAATTATTAGAATTTGGTGGATTTAAAGAGCTGGCTGAAGAACCCTTAGTTGGTAATGTGCAACTCTTGGAAAAATAACTCAATAAAGGTTATATCAATTCCGGTAACACCGGAATGATATAGAGGACACGGCAGTGCCGTTTCCCTACAAGATTATTTTGGGTAGGGACACGGTACTACCCATTGGTGTCAACTTAAGGTCAAACCCAGTCACAGACTGTTGTTTAACGATTAAGGCCAGATCCCCCCTAACCCCCCTTAAGAAGGGGGGGACAGGAGTCCGATCAAAGTCCCCCTTCCCCCCTTGGGGGGGCTAGGGGGGGGTGGGGATTTAGGGGGATCTAGACTCAGGTAAAAACCAGATTTCTCAGGGCTTTCAGGCTTAAGTTGACACCAATGGGTACTACCCATTGGTGTCAACTTAAGGTCAAACCCAGTCACAGACTGTTGTTTAACGATTAAGGCCAGATCCCCCCTAGCAAAGAGAACCCACCCCCAGCCCCTCCGAGGAGGGGAGCAAGAAGGGGGGGACAAGAGTCTGATCAAAGTCCCCCTTCTTAAGGGGGATTTAGGGGGATCTAGACTTTGCTATGAACGAGAGATACCAAGGGTTTTAGGCGATTGTTGACACCTATGGGTACTACCGTGTCCTAATTTCGGCTAATAATTCCGATGCAACCGGAAACGATATTAATGGGGGTTATCTTTTTCCTAGGGTTTTGTCTCCTGGATTGTCTGATTCAATCCTATGGGATTACAGCCAATTACCAACGATAATATAAGGTGCCCAAAAATGGGGTTCTAGTTCTTCTTTTGCTTGAAAGTACGCTTTTTGAGCATTATGAAGTGCTTTTGCTCTTGTCATTCCCGGTTGACGCAACTCTTCATAAAATCTCACTATAATTTTTGTGTTGACTGCATCTTCTGCTACCCACAAACTTGAAACGGTACTGCGAGCTCCTGCCCGTATAGCTACCCCCGATAGTCCTAACACTGCTCTATCATCCCCCTGTGCTGTTTTGCAAGCACTGAGTACCAGTAACTCGATCGCTCGAACATCCTGTTTATTACCCCTCTTAATCAATTTATCCAAATCGTTACTTTTTAACAAGGTTCCAAAACCAACAAGAAAAGTTTTTTCTGGGTCAGAGCTAAACTGACCATGTGTTTTAATATGTAGAATGGGGATATTAGCCAAAGCCAACTCTTGTTGCAGGTTTGTTAGAGTAAAGTTTTCATTCAAAAATCTTTTGCTGATTGATATATTTTTTCCAACTCCATCCAATTCTTCTAATAATTTTTGGATTTTTTCAAAATTCTGACCTTCTAGTGTCTGGGGTAGATCCACACCTCCTAGCAACACTTTTAACTTGCTTGATTTTACTTGATTCCAAGGTTTAGGTTCGAGAAGCTGCAAACCGGGAACTAGAGCAAGAGCATAATCTTTTTCCATTAGATACTGATCTGAGCGCTCATCGTAAAGAGCTCCCATTGGGATACCCTGTAAGGGTCTGTCTAAGATAAATACTAATGTTTTCACATCTCGATCGCTTTCTAGCAATGATTCTATTGGTTGTATCAGCCATTTGTACAGTTTTTTTGATTCTGCTAAGACTTCAGGAGTATTACCTGGTTGAATCAAATAGGTTTGTAAATTTTTGATAGTATTTTTTACGAGTGTCTTTTGCTGGTAACTCTCCCGATACTCTAAGTCTTTTTTCCCAGGTAATTTCAAGATAATTGCCAAACGATTTGGTAAAATAATTGCATGGATAACTGCTGCTGTCGGATCGTATTTATCCGCGATCGCATCAATCTCTTCTGCCTTATTCACCACGACACAACCATCCCTAAAAAAGTTATCCAACTCAGCCACCTGAAGCGCCTCAATCACATTCCTAGCTTGCTTCAAATTCCCTTGACTAGGTTCATTTCCCTGCAACAACAAGTCCACAAATTCCCGATAAACAGGCTCTATTTTATCGCGAAAATCGAACTGTCCATCCCGACTAATCGGCACCAAATCGTTGCGTAGCGACTGTAACGTATTAAATGCGGCAGTATAAGCCCCGATCGCACCGTCAACATCCTTCGCCTCCCCATTCCGACGAATCCGCCCCAATTGCCACTGCCACTGATAGGCAAGATCCGGCGCATTTAACTGAACATTCTGCGACAACAACAAAGCTTGTTCCGTACACTGTTGAGCCTCCAGCCACTGCTGATTTTTTTCATACACGGTACCCAAATTGCCCAAAGCATAGGCTGTTGCCCTGAAATCGCCCAAATTCCTAGCCAATGCGATCGCCTTTGCACCCAATCTACCAACTTCTCCCGAAGACACAAACTCAATATTTCCCAGCACACTTTCAGCCACAATTGCAGAATTTGGCAAACAGTAATTCAATATCTTTTCTGAATTTACGTTAGACGAATTTGAAACATTATTAGGAGTTTCTAGTTGTTTTTTGAGGTCAACTAAACTATTCATCAAACTAACTTCCGCATAAACTAGCTTGTGACTTCGCGGCAACTTACTCAATTGAGATAAAATTTCTAAGCGCAATTGTTGGATTTCCTTTGCATTTCCCGTAAATTCACTTTTACGCTTAACTACAAGACTTAATAAATTTAGTTGTGCCTGGACTTTGAGAAAGGAATTATTCGCAGCCACATTTATAGATTTTTTATATAAATTTATAGCATTTTCGTAGTCTTTTTTATAATTGTTATCTTCTGATACAGACAAAAATTTGTTTCTATTTCCCAGAGATTGATAGGTATCACCTAAACTTAGTAACACCAAAGCTTGTTCTTGAGGAGATTCTTGTTGAGTCACAACTCGCTCTAATTCTTCCAGCAACTGTTGAGACTCTTTCAAATAACCAAGCTGTCTCCACACATCGCCAAGGAGACGCGCCCCGGTAATTTGGAGATTTTTTAAAGTCGGATTTGATGGCGTTTTGACACTTCGTTTGATTGTTACTAATTTTTCAGTAATTAACTGCTGACAATCCTGACTAGGAATGGTGAAGTTTTCTAGATTGTTTGATTCGACAACTGGGATGATGGCTTGACAAGCTTGCTGATATAAACCTAATTCTTGTAGGGTTTTAACTTGAGCAATTAGACTACGTTTCCACCCTAAATTATCCTTTAATTTCACATAAATATTCGTTGCTTGCTTCCCTGTTTGCAAAGCAAGATTGATTTGTCCTTGTTCCCATTGCCCATTGGATTGAATATCGAGAATTTGGGCGATCGCCTTTAATTCCCCTGGCGACTGTACCCTCGACTCCTCCGGTAACAAACTGCGACTTTTCGCGATCGCACTATTAGCCTCTTTCCAATCCCCCAACTGTTGATAAGTTAACGAAAGATTACTCAGGGCGATCGCCTGATTCAACCAATCTCCCCCCACCTCAAAACCCGCAACAGCTTGCCGCCAATACTTCGCAGCCTCTGCAAACTCTCCAGCAGCATAACTGGTTCTAGCTAAATTTTCCCATGCTTGGGGCGATCGCGACTCATTCCCCATCCCTAAATTGCCAGGAATTATACCAATTCCGGTTGTATCGGAATGATTTAACCGCGAAGGCGCGAAGGACGCGAAGGAAGAGAAGAGAGAGTTTAATAATTCCGATGCTAACGGATTTGATATTACTGCCAAATCATCCACCTGTTGCCAACTCACTGGAGAATTTGACACCCCACTTTTTGCCAAATTCGATATAGATTGAGCTTTGACATTGACCGTAAAAAATGCTATAAATCCAGCTAAAACTATTATAGTAAATAGCCTCAGACTGCGGCGAAATCTGGGGAGCATCCCGATTTTGTAAGGGCGAAGCATTCCGGCTCTAAATTTATGGCTATCGCTAATAAATTGTCTGCCGGAATGCTTCGCCCCTACGAATATATTTGCAAAACACAGATGCACCCGAAATCTGTGAAGAACAGGCTTCAAAAAGAGAACCTGGATAGAACCGAAAAATGTAAACCTTTTTCTTGCCATGTTGTCCCCCTCGAATTCACGTCAACTAAAGGAATACCCCAGTAAAAATTAGCCGACATAGTATCACCCAATTCCCACCGCAAACCCGTACCTACAGACATCAAAAATTGACGCTCAGAATTCTCTATACCCGAACTATTCCAAACCGTGCCAGCATCAACAAAAGGGGCAATTTGTAAAACTCCTAACCCTCGATCGGACCTGCCAACAATCGGAAACCTCAACTCCGCCGATGCCGAAATCCCATTATCAGCCAACAGAATATCCTGGCGATAACCTCTGACACTATTCCCACCTCCAATCCCAAATTGTTCTAGAGGTAAAAGCGTCCTATTCGCCAATTGTATATCAGTTTTTGCCACCAAAAAAGTGTCTCTCCTGAAGCGGCGAATCCACTGTCCCTGTCCCCGCCATGCCAAAAATCGGCTGTCAGGAGCCTCGCTATTAATAGTAGCATTAAACGCTCCCAATCCCAAACTAAATTGAGAGCGCAAAGCCAATAATTCATCATTATTCCGCACAGTCCAATCTTGAAAAAACCTGACTGCTGATATTCCCGTGCGCCCTTTCGCATCCGCCCCCGCAGACAGGGGAAAATCTTCCCCTAAAATGGAAGTGCCACTTTCTCGCCTAGTTGCTGTCACTCCTAGGGCTAATTCTTGTCTGGGATTTCTCAAGACAGGCTGGCGCAAAGTTAGGTCAAAATATTGTGCTGCTGCGGTTATATCAACTTTTTCAAAAGGTTTTTCGATGACGCGATTGTCAGTAACACCGGCTGATAAATTAATTGTGCCATTCTGAGGATTTAAGGGTAAAGTATAGCTGAGGTCAAAGGCATTGCTACCGTCAGTATTGGTGTAAGCAAGACTCAAGCCATCTCCTTTTCCTAATAAATTTGCTTCGGTTAGTTGTAGTTGGCGGCGGAAACTGCCGATGCTGGGAGCCCGTCGATTATCTAGTAGCAATGCAGCACTAAAGGTTTTTTCCTCCTCGAATTTAACTTCTAGGGCACTTCTGTGGAACTGGGAACCCGGTATTAATTCAGCAGAAATACTTTTAATTAAGGGATCGAGTTCGAGCAATCGCAGGGCATCTAATAGGCGAGGAACTTGTAAGGGTTGGGAGGCGCGAGCCAAACGGCTGCATACATAATTGAGATTGAGTCGCTGTTTTCCCGTCTTTCTTCTAACTCGAATTGATTCTAAACCACCTTCAACAATTTTAATGATAACTTCCCCAGCAGCGCCTCGGTTTTGTAACCTTTGATTTGGTTCTTCGCTAGTGCTAGGAATGTAGGCAAAGGAGTTGATATATCCTTTGTCGTTATAGAGTTTTGTTACTTCGGAAATCAGTTGCTGCAATTGGGGAAATGTGATTCTGTTAGTATTGCTATCTAATTTTAGAAGTTTATTACTAATTTCTCGTTCTAGGGTTTTTTGACTGAAAACGGTATTACCAATGAAGCGAAAATTAGTAACGGAGATTGCTTCGATTACTTCATTGGTTCTTTTATCTTCTGGTGTTTGAGTTGTGGGAGATTGCGGTTCGGCCGATCGCGCGATCGGACATTCATAAACCTCACTGGTATCAGAATTAGGTTCAGTTTTCCCTTCTTGTAAGCTAGGAGTTGGTTTAGTCTGAGGTATATTTGGCTCGGAAGGGACTGTTTGCGGTGCTAAAGGTTCTGAGAGGTTAGGAGTTTGAGCTTCGATCAATGTTTGTGCTGTAAATTCTCCTGGAAATAGGGGAACGGTTTGTGCTTGCAATGGCAAAAGCGTCCAATTACTTGCTAACACTCCCACAGCTATTTGTAGGAGGCGATCGCCCTTTTTCTGATTTCCTTTATTGACCATAGCAACCACCAGTAGGTTGAACTGGACTCTGGAGGGTAACAGTGGCAGGATTAGCAGTAAAAATCACTTCTCCTTTGGTGTTAATTGCCCAACCTTGAGCTGATAGGACGGGTCTGTTAGGGGGGCCGACTTGTTGGCGTGGAGCCGTCCTGGTTCGTTGTTCTACAGGGGCTACAGCATCGGCTAAACTGACGGCGGTTGAACTATTGCTAGGTGTTTCCGCCGGATTTGCTGGCAAGCCGCGCCCAATTCTGGTGAAGGTTTTGTCGGTTCCTGATTGTCGTTGATTGGGGCAAATTTGGGCGATCGCATCGGGATTGACAATGGTTTTTGGTAATTGAACCACGCCTTGAGTTGGGTCAATATCAGGCGTATTGAGCAGCACTTGGCCGTCCAGTTGGGGGCCTGCCAGGGAGGTAGCGGTGATGTCGCTGGTGAGGTTGGATGCGGGATCTGTGGCACGGCGCGATCGGGCACCGAAGATTCCTTCTGGGGCGGTAATTTCAACGCGGCCAGCTTCGCGGTTGACTGCATTGGCGGTGATGTCGCTGTTGATACCAGCAATTAACGCTCTGGTATTGATTTCGATATTGCCACCTCTGGCATCGCCTGTGGCGGTGACGGTAATATTGCTGTTGTTACGCATCTGTAAGAAGTTGGAAACTTGAAGATTGATATTGCCGGAGTCACCGGATCTAGTTTCTGCGGTAATGGTTCCTCTGTCTAGTCGGATGTCGCTGGCTGTTACCTCCAGATTGCCCGCAGAACCCGTACCCCTGCTCCCATCCACAGCCACACTTCCCCCATCCCGTACCCTCAGCATTCCCGTACTAATCGTTACATTCCCTGCATCTCCGGTGCCCGTTGTCACTGCTGTCAAACGGCTGGACAAGCGCCCGTCCGCCCTGACTAAGGGAGAAACCTCTGCTGGCACGATGGCGGAAGTTCCAGTCACTTCAACAGACTCCGAGGCATTGACTATGAGAGAACCTCCCCTTCCACCTGCAAAAGTATCTGCTGATATCGCGGCTCCATCCCGAACTGTTAACTGCCTCGTTGTTACTGTTAGGTTATCTGCATTGCCAGCACTAGAGTCCGTTTCTAACCTGGACTGGGTGAATAAACCACTTGGAAACCCATTTATACCCGTTCCAGTGAGTTCGACATATTCTCTGGCATTTACAGTTAAAGTGCCGGCTTGCCCGCTACCTTGAGTTGTTGCTAATACCTGACCGCCATTTTGAGCGATTAAGCGTTCTGTTTCAATACTGATATTGCCAGCGCGCCCGCTACCGGTAGTTAGAGCAGTAATGGTTGCCCGATCTTGAACAATCAACTGCTCGGCTTGAATGAATATATTGCCTGCATTCCCTGTGCCAATGGTCGTAGATGAAATTTCACTTCCATCTCGCAGAGTCAATAGTCTAGTTGAAATGGTTAAATCTTGTGAATTGCCAGAAGAACCAGGTTCAGCCTGAGTTAGTAAGGCACTGGGACTTTTACCATCTGCCGATCGCCCAATTACTTCTACAGACTCCGAAGCGGTTACACTTAATCTTCCCCCTGAACCCTCAGAAAAAGTATTTGAGGCTACCTGCGCCCCATCTCGTAAAATTAATCGACCAGTGGCGATCGTCAAATCTCCGGCATTTCCTGTGGTTGGTGTAGTTTCGTCTTGGACATCAACTTGAGCAAATAAGCCGCTGGGCAAACTTCCGTCAGCATTAGTACCACTCAATTCTATGGAATCTGTCGCTGTGACTGATAAATTGCCACCTCTGCCAGCCCCGTAGGTAGTCGTATCTACATAACCGCCACCGCCCGCAATCAACTGTGCTGCTTGAATCGAAACCGTACCCCCGTCTTGGCTGCCGAAAGTCTGAGAGATAATTCCTGAGTCCTCCGTCAGCACCACCCGCCGCCCCTGTACTTGAATAGTGCCACCACCTTCACCGCTAGCATCTACAGCCGCGCCCTGCGACAATTCAATATCTTGGAAGTTCTGAACCCCTGCATATCCTAGAACAAAGCCTGAATCATTGAAACTCAGGCTAACTGAACTGTTAGCACCCACACTGCCAAGTTCGATTCGGCCTCCCGGCGCTGTCAAAATGCCACCGGGAAACGTTATATCGCCACCAACTAGCGCTAAAGTTTGAACCGGTAAAACTTCTAAACCTACAGGGTTTTGATTTCCTTCGCCACTGTCTTCAAAAGCAGAAACCGCAACAGATCGATCGACAATTTGACCGGGATTCTGACCAAATTGCAAACCAATGGGAATGCTAATAGTTAGCAAAGGAGTTGTTTGGGGATTCGTAGCACTGAATGATGTACCGTCAGCAAAATTAATACTATTAGCTGTAGTGCCTAAAAACGAGCCGCCGATATTCAGGCTGGCATTCGGGCCAAAAATAATCCCGTTGGGGTTGAGGAGAAATAGGTTAGCGTTACCGTTGGCTTGAATCAAGCCATCAATGTTAGAAATTGACCCGCCTGTGACGCGAGTGAAGATGTTTTGAATTGTATCAATGTTGTTGAAAAATGCCGTGCCGCCAGTGGGGACGGAAAATTCGCGAAAGCTGTGGAATAGGTTTCGCCCCGCTTCTGTGCCACCTTCAATGGTGAAGTTGTTGTCGTTTCGGGTGACGGTGGAGTTGTTGGGTAGAGTGACATCAGGGGCAATTTGGGCGATCGCCAAATTTGGAAAACCACACACATAAAATAGAATACAGAATATTTTGACTTGTGTTTTATGGCTCACGGGGATGCACGATGTAAAAAAGGGCGATCGATGAAAATATTAAGATATTATAGTTCCCTGAGCGGAGTCGAAGGGAGGGTTTTTTACGAAAATACTGCACCCCAACCTTTAAGACTGGTGAAAAACCCGGTTTCTTTAGTATTTATAGGCAAGTCCCAATAATCTTACAATACAATGAGCTGAAGATATCATCATCGCCGGATTAATTATAGGGACACTCCAGGAACCCATAGCTGTCAACAACCAGGTAGAACCAATAGCCCGACAGGGGTTTAAACCCCTGTCTCAAAGCGCAAGTCCTCTTAAAGAGGACTGAAAAACTCATTAGTCCTCTTTGAGAGGACTTTCGCTATTAGACAGGGAATTGATTCCCTGTCGGACTCGCGGGATAACCAACGGACTTGGCCGGCTTTCAGGCTTAAGTTGACACCAATGGCATAGGTGTCAACTTAATAAATTTCTAGGGAATAGGTGTAACTGTAACACTTATATTTCCAATTGCACCTACACTTAAAACTGTAAAGCTGCCTTCATTAGCAAATGTCGAACCTTTAAAAGAATTATCAATTGCTTGGGCACTCCAGTAATAAGTACCCGGTTTTAAATTCTTAAGCGTCCAATTTTTATTTTGATTGACATTGCCCATCTGGACTACTTTGCGCGTGCCATTGCTATTAGCCATCGGAGACATAATATCTGAACCTCCAGGAGTTGTTCCTACCCGCAAGTTATAAGTCAAACTTGCTTGCGGTGTCTCAGCATCAGTACCAGCGTTCCAGTTTAGGGTAACAGAATTGCCATTAACTGAAGAAATCAGCCCTATGGGTGGTGTGGGTGCTGTATTTAAAGTGAAAATGTTGTTTCTGTAAACCTTGGTGCTACCAGATGAAACTCCCAATGGATTACCAACCAAAAGAAGATCTAGGTCGCTATCATTGTCATAGTCTCCCCAACTTACTGAACTACCAAAAACTCCTTGTAAGTTGGTACTAATATCACTAAAGCTGCCACCATCATTTCGGTAGAGTTTTGAGATACGGGATGGCGCGGCACCTGTCAAAAGAATATCTAAGTCCCCATCATTATCATAATCGCCCCAATCTACAGAACTATAATAAGCTCCCTGCAAGCCAGCATTAATCTCCGTGAAACTGCCACCATCATTACGATAAATCTTAGCAACAGGAGATGAACTGTTCTGCATTAAACCGGTCAAAAGCACATCTAGATCGCCGTCATTGTCATAGTCTCCCCAAGCTGCGTCACCCGAGAAGACACCTGTTAATGACGCATTTATATCGGTAAAACTGCCACTATCATTACGATAAATCTTAGAGATATCGGATGAAGACGAACCATCAGAATTACCAGTTATGAGAATATCAAGGTCTCCGTCTTTGTCGTAGTCTCCCCAATCTGTTGAACCCTGCCAAACTCCCTGTAAATTAGCAGCTATATCCGTAAAACTACCACTATCATTACGGTAGACTTTCGCAATCTTAACAGAGTAACCAGAAATAATAGTAGAACCTGTCAGAAGTATATCAAGATCGCCATCATTATCATAATCTCCCCAATTTGCTGAACTAGACCAAACTCCTGGCAAGTTAGCACTGACATCCGTAAAATTACCACCATCGTTTCGATAAACTTTCGAGACTGGGTTTAAGGTATTATCCAAACCTGTTAGCAGAATATCAAGATCGCCATCTCTGTCATAATCTCCCCAATCTACTGAACTATTATTAACTCCGTTCAAAGCAGCATTAATATCCGTGAAACTGCCACTATCGTTTCGGTAAACTTTGGCTATAGAATTTGAACCCTTTGTGCCTGTCACAAGAATATCTAAATCACCATCATTATCATAATCTCCCCAGGCTGCTGAACTGTAGTAAGCTCCTGCCAAATTAGCATTAATGTCGGTAAAGAGTTCTGTTGGTGCTTGATTAGCTACGATCGCAATTCCCTGAGAAAACTCCGAAGTGTTATTCTTCGGGTCAGTAGCCGTAGCAGTAATAAATTGACCAATGGGCACAGCTACTGGTAACTTAATCTCAACAGTCGCATTACCACTGCCATCTGTCGTCACATTCTGGAATCCCAGGAACTTCTCTCCCTCACCATAACCACCGCCACCAAAACTACCATCACCAAAACCACCACTGCCAAAACCAGAGTCATCTAAAACCTTGTTAGAGAAAAACTCTACCCTGAATGTAGTATTTGGAGTGCTATTTATTTTCCCTTTAATACTTGTATTCCCACTGCTAGAGATAGCTGAACTCAACTCTGGAAAATTCTGTAAATTGTTAATACCTGTATCAGCATCTCCTAAATCATTCACAGTCAATCCATTATTTCCAAAACCGATACCCAAGAGGTCGTTGCCAGAGATGGAATTAGATAAAATAGCATTGCCAGTGGAACCAGAACCGTTAATAAACACACCATTTTTACCGTTGCCGAATATCAAGTTCCCCGCATCAATCGTTGTCCCCCCAACCGTGTTATTAATTGCGTCCAAAATAGCAATACCATTATTTGTATTGCCCAAATCTTTCGTGCCGGTGACATCACTACCGATATAGTTACCTTGAATCAAGTTGTTATTGGCCGTTGCTTCTGTAATGTAAATGCCAACATTGTCATTGCCAGATATGATGTTTCGTGCTTTAACCGTTTTACCACCAATAATATTATTAGGACTCAAGATTGATATACCACTAAAGCCGTTGCCAAAATCTTGAGTGCCAGTGACATCAGTACCAATGAAGTTTCCTTCAATGATGTTGCCACCATTACCAGTCAATCGGATAGCATCAACACCAAAACGATTGATGGTTAATCCTCTAACTGTACTGTTGCCCGCAGAGATATATAAACCATCCACTGATACATTACTGCCATCTAATTCAATCACTGGACGATTGGAAAATCCCGGCTGAGTAGTGCCATCAATAATCGCTGAATCGGTAATCTGTGGCAGTGGTGATAGTGGTCGAATGGTAAAAGCATTGTTGCTGGTATTGTAGCCCGGATCTGTATTCGGAATCTTGAAGAGAACCGTATCCTTGCCAGGATTGTTATTAGCCCAATTTAAAACTGCCCGTAGACTCCCAGCCCCGCTGTCTTTGGTATTGGTAACAACATTGGGAGACTCATCTAGCTCTAATCCGTAAAGATTCAGCTTCCACTTGTTCCACTCTCCTTTCAATTGGTTGGCATTGTTATCGCTAACTTGCAACTTCCATTCACCCTTTGATAACTCGCCCCAGTGTCGGTTTGAGATAAACTTCCACTCTTTTGAATCGGGTACAATCTTATCGCTGTTGTTGGAATTTGGGATTTCAGGTATGGTATTTGCTAACACTGATTCAGTGCCGTCTGGCGCAATCAGTTTCACAGTGAAGTCGCCCCAGTCGGGATGTTCAGCATCAAGAATTACTTCTGCTGTTTCGACAATAATATTCTTGGAAATCGTAGTCTTCGCTTCTATTCCCGTTTTGTTACCATCAGGAATCGCTTTAATCACATTCTGCAAGTCAGAAGTCACTAAAACTTGCTTACCGACTGGTGTCCAATTAACCGCAGCTTTCACCGCAGCGGCCGCATCAATCCCTCCAAAGCCTTGTTCGTAACTCACCCAAAATCCTGCTTTATTCTGCTCCCATTTTGGTTTCCCTTCACCATCTTTGGCATTGAGGTCATTTTTTTGAGCCGTCTTGGCTAAAATGTGCTGCTCATCGCGCATGGTTAGTTTAGGATTAGCCTCTAGCATCAAAGCAATCGCTCCAGACACTAAAGGCGCAGCCGCAGAAGTTCCACCAAAATCGTTAGCATAGGGAGATCCATTTTCAAAAATGTCTGTTGTGGTAATCCCTTGTGGGTTATTGGGATCGCCATTATCGGAGGATGCTGAAATGAAAATTGCCGATCCGGGTGTACTGTAAGTGACGTGATTTCCTGCTTTATCGATCGCACCTACAGCGATCGCATTACGGGAACTAGCAAAACTATTATAATTGACATTCCCGTTGAAGTTCCCTTCATTGCCACCAGCAAATACATAGGTATTTCCCAGCCCATTTCGACCTTTGGTAACTCCAGTTTGCAAGGCTTGCAAAGCTAAAGGTTGCCGGCTCATGTATTGAGGACCCCAACTATTATTGAAAATATCGATCGACTGATTGCGATTAGATTGTCCGGGTTGTGTCTGAGGATCGAACAAAGCATCAGCAACCTGTTTTCCATCAGGGTCAACCTTATAATTGAGTGGATCGGTGTTACCAAATAGTCGCAGTCCTGCTAATTTCGCTTCAGGAGCTACACCAACTATACCTTTGCCGTTTTCACTAGCTGCTGCAATTCCTGCAACCGCAGTTCCGTGAGGGTTAGCAGTGTTAATTTGTAATGTCCAGCGTTTCAAAAGCTCTTGGCTAAGCTGGCGCATTTCGTCGGCATCATACTCATCTGGATTGGGATTATTAATTTCTAATTGCCAATTTCCACCCGCATAACTCCCATAAAATTGACCTTGATTTAGATTGAAACTTTGAGGGCTACTTCCAGTCAAATTAAGCTTGACCTTTTGCGTGAATTTCAAATCATCCCTACCAGGCCACCATATTCCTGCACCAAAAGAAGTACGTCGATAAAAAAGATCGAATGCAGATTCGCTAGGACTGTATAGAAATACTTTTAACTCTTCAAGTTTGGGCAAATTAGGTGGTAGAGATTGACTGAACTCGAAACTAGCCTGAACATCTTTTACCATTCCCGTCAAATTCACAGGAATAGAAAAGTTGATACTACTCCAACTATTCACTTTTGGATTGGAAAGATCCGCTAAAAATGTAGTTGTCGATGTTGGCAATGGATCGCTATCTTTATCAGTAAAATCCCAACTCAAATTAGAGTTGTACCGACTTGCTAAATCTCGGTGATTGTATTCCAAACCATCATCAACAATCGCAATAGTCGCACCCCTCCCTCGCACTGTTTGAGAACTTGCAGGATTAATTACATCCCAAGTTGCGGGGACATTCGCATTCTGTAAATTCCATTGATCTTTGTATAAGGTGTCCTTCGGTTCGTACAACAAATTTAATCTGACAGGAACTTGGGGGTAAGCATATTCTACTCCTGATAGTTTTGTTAACCGATCCGCCACATCTTTTGGAGCTACTCCCTCTGGAAATTGCCAAACAAAAGTGTTAGGAATGTGGCCAGTATCCCCCTGATTTGTAGCACCAATACTAGCTGCTAATTGCTGTGAAGACTGTCCAGGTGTCAGCCAAACCACCCACTCCTTTGTTTCTGCTAAAGCTTCGGGCGGGTAGCTGTCGAGATTTGCAGCACCTGCGATCGCCAATCTGACTTCATCAGACAACCCATCTTCACCCGGATCGCTAATCAGCGCAAACTTTTGACTCGATACTGTACTAGCATTACCTACTTTATCATAGGCGATCGCCGACAATTGATAACGACCCGGTGCTAAACTGGTCAAATTATCACTAAAATTGAATCTACCAAACCCATCGCTATCAGTGGTGAATTCAGTAACATCATTAGCGATTTCAATTTTCTCACCACCTTCTTTTTGGAACCAGAAATCGACTTTAGCAATATCGCTGACTCCTTGATCGTCAAAAACCTTAGCGCCATTAAAACTAATTTTTTCACCCTTGGTATAAAGGGGTAAAGTTCTAAATTGTAAATCTCTTGGCGCTGTATTCGTTGGAGTTGGCGTTGGAGTTATTGTCGGAGTTGGAGTTGGCGTTGGAGTTATTGTCGGAGTTGGTGTTGGAGTTGGCGTTGGAGTTATTGTCGGAGTTGGTGTTGGAGTTGGCGTTGGAGTTATTGTCGGAGTTGGAGTTGGCGTTGGAGTTATTGTCGGAGTTGGAGTTGGCGTTGGAGTTATTGTCGGAGTTGGAGTTGGCGTTGGAGTTATTGTCGGAGTTGGAGTTGGCGTTGGAGTTATTGTCGGAGTTGGAGTTGGCGTTGGAGTTATTGTCGGAGTTGGAGTTGGCGTTGGAGTTATTGTCGGAGTTGGAGTTGGCGTTGGAGTTATTGTCGGAGTTGGAGTTGGAGTTGGAGTTATTGTCGGAGTTGGAGTTGGAGTTGGAGTTATTGTCGGAGTTGGAGTTGGAGTTGGAGTTATTGTCGGAGTTGGAGTTGGAGTTATTGTCGGAGTTGGAGTTGGTGTTGGCGTTGGAGTTGGAGTTGGAGTTATTGTCGGAGTCGGGATAGCTTCCTTGACAGTCAAACTTTTGACTACCGTATTGCTGGTAGCCCCTTCTTTATCATAGGCGATCGCCTTTACCTCATACTTCCCTACACTCAAATCCGGCAAAGAATAGCTAAAATTTCCCCATCCAAGGCCATCAGCCACGAAAGTTACAGCATTACCAACCTTAATCAATGCACCGCCTTCCTTTTGCACCGAAAATTCTACACTTTTCAGGTTATCAACACCATCAGCATCGTAAACTTTACCACCCGTAAAGCTAATGTTGTCTCCCACCGTGTATGTACTTGAACTCTCAAATTGCAAGTCTTTTGGTGCTGTATTTACTGGTATCGGCGTTGGAGTAGGCGTTGGAGTAGGCGTTGGAGTAGGCGTTGGAGTAGGCGTTGGAGTAGGCGTTGGAGTCGGTGTTGGTGTTGGAGTTGGAGTTATTGTCGGTGTCGGTGTTGGAGTTATTGTCGGTGTCGGTGTTGGCGTTGGTGTTGGCGTTATTGTCGGTGTTGGCGTTGGAGTTATTGTCGGTGTTGGTGTTGGCGGAACCACCACTTCAGGATTTTTGACTGTAAATTCTTTAGTCACCACAGTGCTAGAATCACCTGTTCGATCGTAGGCGATCGCAGTCAATTGATAATCACCAATTCCTAAGCTATTGAGCGAGTAGTCAAAACTTGCCAACCCAGCGCTATCGGCTGTAAAATTTACAGCATCATTGCCTAGCTTTTGCCAATTATTCTTATCTTTATTGAGCCAAAAACTTACTTGCTTGAGGTCACTAACTCCTTCCGCATCATATACTTTAGCACCAGTCAAACTAACTATATCTTTGGGATTGTAAATATCTTTGACATTGAATTGTAAGGAAGTAGGTGCTGTATTTTTAGGTACTAAATTAACTTGGTCGTTAATGTATTTCACTACCTCTGGCAATTTCGGTCGCCAATCAAGTGTAGGCTCGATCACCTGAGCGAGTGCGATCGCCTTTCCTGTCGCATTCGTGATTTGAAAAATCGTATCATTATAATCGCGATCGCTCCCTAAATCCACCCGTAAATCTTCCATGACAAACACATTGCCATTCTCATTCACATCTGCTATTTGACCTATATGAAAAGCCTCAGATGGATTAGCTTTAGCCAGCGAAAACAAAGGACGTTTCGTACTACCGATACTGGGATTATTAAACACTTCTTGTACCGTCCCATTCGGAACCAGCATCAGCCCAAATTTATCCCCAGGTCTCATCGTAAAGTATTGAGCACCTTTATATTCTCCAGAATTCTGGTTAGCTTCCCAGGGTAAAACCGCATCAAACTTAGCTCCTTGATTGAAGTCAGAAATTACCACATGACCAAAATAGGAATTGCTGATAATTCGCCGACTGGTTTCCTTAATAAACTCCACAGAATCGGGATTAAATTCTCCAATTCCCTCCAAGCTGAACATCCCAATTTCACCTTGGAATGTGCCACCATCCAGCAGCAAATCAAAACCTACTTCCCCTTGTGGATGAACATCAAAAAAACCTGATTCAAAAGGTGAACCGGTCAGAGAATCAATAGTTAGCTTATAATTGGTATCACTAGCTGCTTGTTGAACTTCTAAAGAATAGTTGCCTATTTCTAAATTGCCAAAATTGATGACTTGAGGAGCGAGGGGGTCTAGTTGCGTTATGGATAAAATCCTGTCAGTGCTATCTTTTAGTAGCCAGTTTATAGGAGCGCTTAAACCAGAAAATGATATATTCAGATTGCTCGGTTCCGTAATCTTAAATTTATAAGTATCATCGGGGGCTGCAAGGTTAACCGAGTCTTGGTGACTGTATGTATTTTTAAAATTACTAATATCTAAAATCGACATTGTTTATATTCCCCTGATAAATTGACAACACACAAAAAAAATAGCCTTAATTTTGGCTGTGAGCAAAATACGCAGGATTTAAAATGCCGATGTGTCGCCGAAACTCGCCAAGCAGTTTCACGGAAAAAATAAGTGATACTTATGATTCCCTGATTCTCAGCTTAGTCTTCGACTTGCTTTAACAGCAATTCAATTCGTTTGCAGATGCTTCTAACCCTGAAATTGAAAGTCAGAACAGATATATGAATATCATGTACTTGATTTTTGGTTGAATTTTTATCTAGACCGTTAGCATTATAGGTGAATTTTAGAGCTATATTGCATTTTTTTATAAATATTTTGCTTTCCGCCTGCTGTGACCAATAAAGCTAAACTCACGGGATTACAAGAAAGTGAGAGCAAAAAGAAGAAAACAGCAGAAAAAAGCCATAAAATAAATATTTTCATCCCTTAAGAAACCCTTGATGGCCATCCCCCATGCCCCGACACACTATATCCGCATAACCACTTAACAGGTTAAAATATTTATACCAACCCCCAAGGAGGTTCTATAATTCTGTCATTCCGATCCTTGACAAGGTTCAGGAGAGTGAAAAATCTCGCAGATACTTGGCTACACTAGGTGTCGGTCAGTATGACAAATATATCAACCGTCTTGAGGGTTGCCCGATCGCATCTACTTAACAAGGGAACATAAAAAAATGACTCGTCCTCAAAGTGTTACTATTCTGGCAATTTTACAGCTAATCAGCGCTGTTTTTAGTCTGCTTGATGGCTTATTTATCTTATTTTTTGCAGGAATTTTTGGTGGCCTCGGTGCTGTTGTTGGTGGCGCGAAAGTGGGCACTGTCATAGGGGGGGTTATTGCCATATTTGCCGCGATTAGTCTGATTTTAGGAGTTATTTCTTTAGTTTTAACTTGGGGTTTGTTTCAACTCAAAACTTGGGCTTGGACAGGAACATTAATTGTCCATGTCATTGCTACCCTTGCACAGGTGGCGAAAATGTTTGGTAGTGGTGGTACTGCGGTCAACTTTTTGACTCTGGGTTTTGCGATCGCTACAATTTACTACTTACTGCGATCGGAAGTTAAACAGGCTTTTGCGATCGCACCATAGCCATCTTATTTGATTATTCCCTTCTCAATTGTCCCCAATTGACCGATAATCAAAGATTGTCCAATATCCACAAATTCCCATGAGTACAAAAAAAGCTACAGATTTAATTAACCAACCAATTCGAGTAGGCGTCTTGGGTTATGGCGGACTCGGCCAAGCAGCCGCCCGTTTACTCGCTCCCAAACGAGAAATGCTCTGGGTAGCCGCCGCAGATCAAAAAGGTTACGCCTATGCCACAGAAGGCTTGAATTCCAAAGAGTGCGAGGCAATTTACAAATCTCAAGGTTCTTTAGGTTATTTGGAATCAGCGGGAATTTTGTGCGATCGCAGCATTCAAGAACTGATCCAAACAGCCCAAGGAGTAGACGGCTATTTCCTCGCATTACCAAATCTTCCCAACACATTCATGGCATCGGTAGCCAGACAATTTATCGAATCCGGCTGGAAAGGAGTATTAGTAGATGCCATCAAACGCACCAGCGCCGTCGAACAAATTCTCGCCATGAAAGACGAACTCCAAGCAGCAGGAATTACCTACATGACAGGTTGCGGTGCTACACCTGGGTTGCTAACAGCAGCAGCAGCATTAGCCGCTCAAAGTTACGCAGAAGTGCACAGCGTCAAAATCACCTTTGGAGTCGGAATTGCCAATTGGGAAGCTTATCGAGCCACCATTCGCGAAGACATCGCACATTTACCCGGTTATGACGTACCGAAAGCTCAAGCCATGTCTGATGCAGAAGTGGAAGCGCTGTTAGATAGCACCGACGGTTTATTGAAGCTGGAAAATATGGAACACGCCGATGATATCATGTTGGAATTGGCTGGAATTTGCGATCGCGATCGAGTCACAGTCGGCGGCATCGTCGATACCCGCAATTCCCAAAAACCTCTGAGCACCAACGTCCAAATTACCGGCCGCACTTTCGAGGGCAAAATCTCAACTCACACCTTTACTTTAGGCGACGAAACCAGCATGGCTGCCAACGTTTGCGGCCCCGCATTCGGTTATCTGAAAGCTGGTGTAATGCTGCAAAGAAAAGGCATTTCCGGTTTATTTACTGCCGCTGAAATCATGCCACAATTTGTCAGGTAAGAAATTAGGACACGGCAGTGCCCATTAGTGTCAACTTAAGGTAAAACCGATAGTCCGACAGGGGTTGAAACCCCTGTCTCAAAGCGAAAGTCCTCTTAAGAGGACTGAAGAACTCATTAGTCCTATGCAAGAGGACTTTCGCTATTAGACAGGGAATTCATTCCCTGGCGGGCTTTCAGGCTTAAGTTGACACCTATGGGCAGTGCCGTTTCCCTACAATATTATTTTGGGTAGGGAAACGGCACTGCCGTGTCCTCTATATCATTCCAAAACCCGGTTTCTGACCACCCCTACCATCCAAGAAAGTTCAGGTATTCTGTCACTAATTCACTCCTACACCAACTGAAAAAAAACCATGACAACCCTGCTAATTCCAACCCAAAGCGTCCCAATGACGATCGATCTCCCTGCGATCGAACCAATGACTGTTGAACAGTTCTATCAATTCTGTCTAGCCAATGGCGATTTGAGAATCGAACGTACCGCCAGTGGGGAAGCGATCGTTATGTCACCAGCTTTTTCGGATACAAGTAATCGCAACGGTAAGATTTCCCTACAACTTGCGAACTGGGCAGAACAAGATGGCACAGGTGAAACGTTTGACTCCAGTGCAGGCTTTACCCTGCCCAATGGAGCAACCCGCTCTCCCGATGCCTCATGGATTAAACTAGAGCGCTGGAATCCCTTAACTGAAGAACAAAAAGCCTCATTTGCACCGATTTGTCCAGACTTTGTGATTGAATTACGCTCCTCTAGCGATCCTCTCAAAGGATTGCAAAACAAGATGCAAGAATATATTGACAATGGCGTATTACTCGGCTTATTGATCGATCGCAAAAACCGAAAAGTTTACATCTACCGTCCCGATCGAGAACCGGAAATCTTGGATAATCCCGAAACAGTGAGCGCCGATCCAGAGTTATCAGGATTTGTCTTACGGATGGCCAAAATCTGGTGAATCATCTGCATCAGGATCGATACCCATTGCTAATAGTCTTTCTGCAAGTCGCGCCGCTTTTTGTTCCGCCCGTTCAGCACGTTGACGCTCTTGTTCAGCACGTTGACGTTCCTGTTCAGCACGTTGATGTTCCTGTTCAGTTCTGAGTTTTTCAAGTTCAGCTCTTTCGTCACCAATTAACAACAAATTCCCGTGAATATCCCACCACCGCAACCAAAGTTGCGTTTGATTTTGATAACTTCCCTGCCAAAGTCCCAACTCAATTTCTAATGGTTCAATCGGATAGTGACCCCGTTGATTAGGTTCGAGTTTGTGATAAGCAAAATCTCTCAAATGATAGACTTCTAATCGATCGTTGCTCATCTCATAAATGCCGTAGTAAGGAATCCGAATAATTTGCTCGTAAACCCAAAACTTACCCGGCTTTTGCACTTCTCCTGCATCAGTCATCAACAGAGGAGTGGCATCCCGTTCTTCATTACCATTTCCGCTGGCAAATTCCAAAGCAATTAAAGGTGCCATATGTTCTCGCCACAGCACGTAAGAACGACGATATTTCCCCTGTTCCGGCCGTGCTGAAACATTCGGCGCATAGAACCAATCAGGAGCTTCTGCGCCTTTTTCCGGTGGATTAGTTTCTCGCCAATAAATGCCAGAATCTTGTCCGATGCAGTAGCGTCCGTCGGGATGTCGCTGTTGCAAAACAGGTCCGATGGAATCGGTGAGAATTATGCTTTGAGGATGCTCCTGAAAATTTTTCACGAAAGTACCGTCAGACTCAGGAAGTTGTGTATGATCTGGAAATGCGGGGGGCAGACCTATGTCAATTAATGTTTCCGACATAATTTTAGGGCGATCGGACTTATTGTTAGTTATTTTATCATAGTTTACGATCGAAGCAATTTAGTCACAAGCCCCCGAAGTCGCGATCGCAATCTCAAATCTCAAATCGAGTCTAGCAAGTGGCGTGGATTGAGGGGGCTTATGACTGGTTCGCTCTAAAATATCGATGCGAAAATGTGCCTCAATAAGCAACAGTCATACGACGGCGAATAAACTGAGGACTCTCAACTTCATCAATCAGGGCGATCGCAAAATCCTCAGCCGAAATCCGGCTCCTCCCCTGTTCGTCAACAACCAACATATCGCTTCCCAACCGAAATTTACCCGTCCGATCGCCCGCTTCAAATTCCGCCGCCGGACTGATAAAAGTCCAATCCAAATCAGCAGTTTTGTAAACAGCAAGTGCCTCCCGATGAGCAAGAGATGCCGCACGATACTGTTCTGGAAAATCAGGAGTATCAACAAGTTGAACGCCCGGACTTACTTCGAGACTACCTGCACCGCCAACAACAACCAAGCGATTAATCCCCGCACGAGATAGGCCGTCAATCAGCGCATAAGCTGCTGTTACAATATCTCTAGCTAAAATCGGGTTATTAGCAGTAGCAGCACCAGGCCCAGCGGCGCTGATGACGGCATCATGTCCTGTGACAATTTCAGCCACATTAGCAGCATCGAGAACGTTACCCACAACCACGGTTAGGCGATCGCCAGAGATAGAAAAACGCGACGCATCCCGGACGATCGCCGTTACATCATGTCCCCGCATCAATGCTTCAGAAACAATGCGACTCCCAGCCATGCCATTTGCACCAAATAATGCCAACTTCATTGAAAATCTCCTGTTTTACGTGTTTAAACTACTCAATTTCTCTTAAATATGCAGCATAAGTCACTTACGCCTGCCAAGTCTTGTAAATTCTCCCGATAAATTGCAAAATCTCGTGGTGTTTGTTTTACCTCACAGCCGATCGCGATACTGTCGCGGAGTCATACTGGTATAGCGGCGAAAAACATTAGTAAAGTGACTCTGGTCGCAGAAACCGACAGATTGACTGATATCAGCAAGGGTTAATTGCGGATTATCAAGCAGTTTTTTAGCTCGATCGATGCGGCACTGCAATACATATTGATGGGGAGAAACTCCCGTACTTTGTTTAAATATTTTACCAAAATGGTGTGAACTCATCTGCACAACTTCTGCCAGATCTGCCAAACCGATATCACGAGCGAGATCGTCTTGAATATAATCAATAATCTGCTGCAATTTGGAGTGAGATAGTTTTCCTAATTTAGGATAATTTGTAATTTTTACAGTACAGTGATGTCGCAGCAAATGCACTGCCATCAAAGTTTGTACCGATTCAAAATAAAGCCGATCGCGATTATCGCCCTGCTCCACTTCCGCGCTAAAAGTCAGGGCAAGCTGTTCTAAAAGCGGGTCACGAATGGCAAAGCGATCGATTAATTCGATTGTTTGAGGTGCGCTAACGCAACTTTGCATCGCCATCTGTTCTAATACCGCAGCAGGCAAATAGATATCTAATATTTCAACAGCAGATTCCCAAAACCATTCAGGTTCTCGAAAAGCAGGTACAAAAGTGAATAAACCAGGCAATGTTAGCCGCTCAATCCACTTCCCGCCGTCTAACCGCCGCTCTAAACGCCGTTCTAAATTGCCCGGATTCGCCATGTGGAGACTGATACAATGGTCTGGTATTCCAAAGTCAGAAATTCGTTCTTCCGGTGGAGCATAAACTGTGCGTTCCGCGCGCAAACTATGTTTAAATATCGGCATAGGCGATCGCACCAACCCTACAACTCATAACTCTCTTCACCCAGACTTCCCAGTTCCCCGCTACCCAGAAACTCTTCCTCCTCTGCTTCCTCAATCCCAGAGTCGAAACTTTCCACCACAAACGGCAAACCAGCCCCCATTAAACCTCGCTGAATCAGTTCCGGCGTTTCATCAAACAACACAAATAAAGGATGAATAGCCTCAGCTCGATCGCTGAAAATATGCTTGTAACGATGTGGCATCACCCACTCATAATCTTTATCTAGCCAAACCTGACACTGCCGCCAGCGGCCAAGTAACTCAGAAAACTCCTCATCCGGGCGATGAATAAAAATCAAAATTTCCACCCCAATTTTAACTTTCCATTCAGGATCGCACATCAAAATTACCAAATCACAGGGCAGAGAAACTGCTTGTCCCGGCGATATACTAGCGCCGCTGCTTCGCGCATAGGAAACTCCCTCTCGCAGCCGTGCGATCGGCAAAGGAATTACGATTAAACTATCATCAATGCGGCGGATACTCGGAATCATTTCCATGTAAAGCCGATATTTTTTCAGCAGTTCAAGGGCGTTAGAGGATTCGCTATATTGTGCTAATAAAGCTTCGTAATGTGATTTTTTAATAGACATTTTCAATTAAGTTATTGGTTATTTGCTGTACCCTGAGCGTAGTCGAAGGGTTACTGGTTATTAGTTACTGGTTATTGGTGTCGCCCCGAGCGAAGGGTCGAAGGGTCGAAGGGCTCAGGATAAACGCAGTCGTTGGGCAGGATAAACGCAGTCGTTGGGTCGAAGGGTTATTAGTTATTAGTTATTAGTTATTGGTTATTGGTTATTGGTTATTGGTTATTTGCGGTGCCCTTCGACTACGCTCAGGGTACCGCAAGAATAACAACAGACTGTTTTTTACATCTTCTGAAACACTGCAAACATCGGCAGATACATAGACAGCAAAATCGAACCTACGATACCACCTACAACCACAATCATCAGCGGCTCTAGCATACTCGTGAGTCCTTTTACAGCCTCTTCCACCTCAGTTTCGTAGAAAGCGCCAACTTTCACCAGCATCTTGTCAAGTTCCCCAGTTTCTTCGCCAATTGCGATCATTTGAATTGCCAAAGAAGGGAAAACTTTCTGTTCTTGTAAAGCAATACTGATCATGCCGCCACCTTGAATTTCCTGCCTTGCATATTCGATCGCATTTGAGATTGCCTGATTCCCAGCCACATCTCGCACAATTTCCAAAGAGTTCATAATCGGTACACCCGATCGCGTCAGCGACCCAAATATCACACAAAATCGAGCTACAGCCGATTTTTCCAGCAAATCTCCAAAAATCGGCGCCTTCATCATCATCTTATCAACTTGCAGGTGACCTACAGGAGTTTTGTAGTACATCCCGAATCCAATATTTAGCGCTATAATCACCCCAATAGTTGTCACCTGTTGGATGGGAGGCCAAGCCGTACAAAATGCACTAATGGCCAACATAAACACCGTAAAAGCCGGCAAATCTGCACCAATATCCTTAAAAATTTTCGCAAAAGTTGGTAGCAGAAATATCGTCATTGCGAAAAAAATCACGATCGCGATGGAAAACACAGTCTTCGGATAAGACATCGCCGAATTAATTTCAGACGACGTTTTATGATTTTTTTCCATCATTACCGCCAGACGGTCTAATGATTCATCTAGCACACCCCCGACTTCTCCCGCTGCGACCATACTGATAAACAGTTGGTCAAAAACATCAGGAAACTTCGCCATTGATTCTGCCAAATTTATCCCCTCTTGTACGTCAGCATTCATGCTCCTGATCGCTCGTTTCAACTTAGGATTAGAACACTGTTCCTGCAATACAGAAAGACATCTAACGATGGCAACCCCTGCATTAAACATCGCCGAAAACTGACGAGCAAAAATCGCTAAATCTTTAATGGTAACACTGCTAAAATTGTACTCTATTTCCTCCTGAATTTTCTCAATACTAAAGCCGCCTTTAGACTTTTGACCGATAACATTGGTAGCCATATATTGCCTCTGGGATTTTATTGAAAATTAGTAATCAGTCGTTATTGGTTATTGGTTATCGGTTATCGGTTATCGGTTATCGGTTATCGGTTATCGGTTATCGGTTACTAATTACTGATTACTGATTACTGGTTACTTATTTAACCAATTCCCAATTCCCAATTCCCAATTCCTTCCCCCATCCCCCCTAGGGGGGCTGGGGGGGGGTAGCCCAATTCCCAATTCCCAATTCCCAATTCCCAATTCCCAATTCCCAATTCCCAATTCCCAATAACTGAATTAATGACCCCCTGTCTTGGCACCAGCAGGTGCCGGACCGATCAAGCGTTCGAGTTCATCTGGCTTAGATGCCTTGGCCATTCCCGATTCCCAAGTGATTTTACCAGCCTTGTAAAGATCAGATAAAGCCATTTCCATTGTCCTCATGCCCAACTTCGCCCCCATTTGGATTTGGGAGTAAATCATGGGAGTTTTCCCCTCCCGGATCAAGTTAGACATAGCAGGAGTATTCAGCATGATTTCCATAGCACAGCAACGGCCGCCGCCAACTTTCACCACCAAATTTTGGCTGGCTATTCCCACCAAAGAGTTAGACACCTGGGCGCGAACCTGGGGTTGTTGAATGGGCGGGAACACGTCCAAAATCCGATCGATCGTTGCAGCCGCAGAATTAGTGTGCAGCGTTCCCATTACCATGTGACCCGTTTCCGCCGCCGAAATTGCCAGACCGATAGTTTCCAAGTCGCGCATTTCCCCCACCAGAATCACATCAGGATCTTCCCGCAGAGCCGCCTTCAGCGCATTAGAGAAGCTCTTAGTATCCTCCCCCTTTTGACGCTGGTGAAACAAACTCTTAACATTGGGAAACACATATTCGATCGGGTCTTCAACTGTCAGAATGTGTTCCGCCCGCGTCCGGTTGATCAGATCCAACAAAGCCGCCATCGTAGTAGTTTTCCCAGAGCCCGTTTGTCCCGTCACCAACAGCATACCCCTCGGTCTTTCCGTCAGATCCCGCAAAATCTGAGGCACACCTAAAGCATCGGCGTTCGGAATCTTAGAAGCCAGAGCCCGCAAACAAGCAGCCCAAGAACCCCGTTCCCGGTACACATTCACCCGGAACCGAGCCAATCCCTTAACACCGTAAGCGCAGTCGAGTTCCCATTCCATCTCCAATTGCTTGCGCTGCATATTGTTAAGCATTTGGAAGATCAGGATCTGCACTTCCTCGACAGACAGGATTTCGCCGAATTGTGGCTGAGGAGTTAGTTTCCCGCTCACCCGGAAGAAAATAGTTGCGCCCGCTTGGATGTGTATATCTGAACCCCCTTGCTCTACCAGGGACTCCAGTACGTCTTCTATCATCAGACCCATAGATATGTCTCCCTAATCAAGTTGATAGTTATTGACCAATTTAACTCAGTTGACTGTTGACTGTTGTCTATTGCCGCGCCCTGAGCGTAGTCGAAGGGTCAGTTGACTGTTGACTGTTGACTGTTGACTACTGACTAATGACTACTGACTACTGAATCAATCTAGAAAGCGCGGAGTCAAACAGTACGGACAATCCAGCATCTCCGGCTTCAATTCTGCCTGACAAGTCTTGCAGGTCAGCCCCTGCTTGCGTTTTGCCTTCATTTCAGCCTCCAGCCCAGAATCTGTAAACGTCACCCGCTCGACTTCCTCAAAAGTAGTCGCGCCTTCCCGCACTAACTGCAAACTGTAAGCCAGCAAGGTTGTCATCCCTTCTTCTACTGCGGCTTCCTTAATTTGCTCTGTGGGAGCACCTTGAGTGATCAGAGTTTGCAGCCGCTCAGTGTTTTTCAGGAATTCGTAAACCCCTACCCGCCCTTTGTAGCCTATGCCTCCGCACTTCTTACACAGTTGGTCCTGTTCTGCCAGTTCCTTCCTCTGCTCAACTGGTATGGTGTTGGCTTTGTAGACAGTCAGATCCACTTCTTGAGTAGCTGACAGGCCGTAGCGACCGAGTTCGAGCGCAGTAGGCTGATAAGGAATGTAGCATTTGTCACAAACGCGCCGCATCAGACGCTGAGCCAACACACCCAACAAAGCCGCCGACACCATGAACGGTTCTACGCCCATTTCGTCCAAACGGGCGATCGCACCTGCCGCGTCGTTTGTGTGCAGCGTCGTCAATACCAAGTGTCCGGTCAAAGCAGCTTCCAGAGCCGTTTTCGCCGTTTCCTTGTCCCGCGTTTCCCCCACTAGCATAACGTCAGGGTCTTGCCGCAAAAACGCCCGCAGAATGTTGGAAAAAGTCAAGTCTTTTTCCCGAATTACTTGGACCTGGGTAATTCCCGGCAAAGCATATTCGATCGGGTCTTCCGCCGTACAAATGTTAATCGCCGGATCATTCTTTTCCGCCAGAATTGAATACAGCGAAGTTGACTTACCCGAACCAGTCGGCCCAGTCACCAAAATCAGTCCAAAGGGGCGGCTGGCAGTTTCTCGAACCAAAGCCAAAGTTTCTGGATCGGAGATTAACAAACCCAGACCCAACTGAGTGCTGGAACTATCCAAAATCCGCAACACAATTTTTTCGCCGTAGCGGGAAGGCAAGCTATTTACCCGGAAATCCACCGTCCGCCCTTCAAATACCCGACGGATGCGACCATCTTGAGCTTGTCTGCGTTCGGCAATGTCCAAATTGGCAATAATTTTGAACCTAGCAGTAATCCCTTGCACCACTTGCTTGGGAAATCGGAAATACTCTTGCAGCACCCCATCCTTCCGCATCCGAATTCGCATGAACTCTTCTTGTGGTTCTACGTGGATGTCAGAGACTTTTTCCGATAAAGCTTTAGCCAAAATGACGTTGACCGCTTTGATTACAGGAGCTTGCTCTACAGCGTTTATGGTGTCAGCTATATCTTCTTGATCGGAAGAAACCTCTTCTAAGGACAGTTCGCCAAAATCTCCCTCCCCTAGGGAGAGCTTTCTCTCCTTTTCGGCTTCAGCTATTTTGGCTGCTATCTTAACTTGCTGTTCTTGATAGGCAGAAGTAATGTCCTGATAGTCATCTGGGGTAATCACCCGCCGCTGAAAACTCCACCCCTTCAAAATCCGTCGCAAATCTTCTTGAGCATCCAGGTTGTCAGGATCGACCATTGCCACTACCAGCGCCGGAGGTTCAGTTTCTGTCTTCGCCACAGGCAAAAACCGACGTTGACGACAGATGTCGATCGACATTTTCAACTCATCGAGCATTGCTCCAAGTTGCTCGTTAGACAGTTCGCTCAATTCCGGGTCAAACGCTTCAACCCCGTACACTATTTTGAGTTCAAACATCTGCTGCTTTTTGTAAAGCCGCAGCAATTCTGGCGGCAAGGGTAGCCCTGTAGCAGATTCTAGTACCTCCGTCAACCGCTTACCTGACTTCCGACTTTCAAGTTGAGCTTTTTTCAGTTGGTCGCTGTTGACGTAACCAGACTGAATCATCTTGTTGAGAGCCGGAGTAAAATTGCTGATAGTAACTATAGATGTGGAGAAACGCCGATCGGATGTGTTAGTCATTTACCTAAAACCCGCGGGAGACTCCCGTGATAGCAGAGAGGGCGCAGCACTTGGCCATTGCCCTTACCGGGAGAGGAAAGCGGGGCGGGGTGTATCGCTTTCCAACGATAATTTTATATTCTGTTCAAGCTTGCTTGACGGGAATCTACCGGCCATAACTTAACATTGGTTCCCTCTTGCAACCAGAAGAGACTAATCTGGAGGCAACAGGCCTAACTTGTTGAATTTGACCGCAGGATGTTAAACATTGCCTGTTCTGTGATGATAGCTTTTACAAAGCCTTCGATCGGTCTAGTGAGATATATTTTGATTAATCAACTGCCCATCCTCCAGTCCTCACCAAGGCCGATTTGAAGCAGGTCTAATTTGCCGTCAGCAAATACTACACAGAGGGCGCGTCTCTTCCGACTGCTAGAATTGATAGGGTTCTGTCGCACAGATATATGTCAGGAACCTCAGCTATCAAGGCGTGAGGCTTGAAAGAGAAATCTAGCAAGCCGTTCTGACCAGCCTCAGTCTTCATTGACTACGTTTTTTGAGTCACGACACCCTGTGGATGCTTTCGCTAGTCCCCTGCTCTGTCGCTAGTGGTTAAACAGTCTTAAGGTCACTGAGACAGTGCTGCTAGCCTAACAAGCTCACTAAACTTTGGCGAAGCTAACATTACCCCAGTAATGGGAGGCTCTGTAAGGAGCGAAACACTATGCGTACAGGGTTGCAAAATTTGAAACGGTAACTGTCCCGTTGAAAGTGCATTACAAAAGTACACCAAATTAAACAACCCCAAGGCGGTAGTGATAAATGTAAAGCCGTCCTAAAAGGACGGGGTTTCAAACCCATTTTTCTGATGATTGACGAGGAAAAACAGCAACATCAAGATCCTAGCTCAACGGGGGAAACCCCAGAGGTTTCGCCAATGGTAAGCGAAAATCCGCAGCCAGCATCCGCAAACTCCAATGCAGCAGCCGATTGGGAGCTGGAACTTGCTCAAGCTTATCAAAGTGCTCAGGTCGAGCCCGGGGCGACTCACAATGCCGGGGAAACAGGCTCCTCTAGTTCCAGCAACAGCGTCACTGCTGATGCTACGGAGTTGCTCAAGAGGGAGCTAGCACAAGCAACCAGCGACAAAGAGGGTTTAAAAGCTCAGTTGCAAGCCTATTCTACTCAATTAGAAGATCTGAAAAATCAAAATCTCCGCTTAGCAGCAGATTTTGAAAACTTCCGCAGGCGCACCCAAAAGGAAAAAGAAGAGTTAGATTTACAGGCAAAATGTCTGATTATCAAACCCCTGTTGCCAGTAATCGATAACTTTGAGCGGGCAAGAGCCCACATTAAGCCACAAACAGATGGCGAAATGAACATACACAAAAGCTACCAAAGCGTTTACAAGCAAATGGTAGAATGCCTCAAACAAATCGGAGTTTCTCCGATGCGTCCAGAGGGCGAACAGTTTGACCCCAACCTCCACGAAGCTTTGCTCAGCGAACCAACTGACGAACAGGAGGAAGGTACAATCATCCAAGAACTAGAACGAGGCTATACTCTGGGCGATCGCGTCTTGCGGCACGCCAAAGTTAAAGTTGCAGCGCCGGGGCTATCTGTGGTAGCCTCAGATGACAATCCTGATAGTTCGGAAGGTTGATCGGGATCAAGCCTACTGCATTCTGGAATCTGAAGCAGAGGGTACGTTCACATTTAAGAAACGTTGCAGTGCGATCGTCCCTAAAATATCGATAGCCTCAACGCTTCAAACTGTACAGGCGGTAACAGACCCCCGAATAGAATTCGGGGGTTTGAAAAATTTTTGTAAATATCCCACGAAGTTTTATGAGGCGCTATGGGAAAGGTGATAGGCATCGACTTAGGCACAACCAACAGTTGCGTAGCTGTGTTAGAGGGCGGTAAACCAGTCGTGATCGCCAATTCTGAGGGCGGTCGCACAACTCCGAGCATAGTAGGATTTGGGAAAGGGGGCGATCGCTTAGTAGGTCAATTGGCCAAGCGACAAGCTGTGACTAATGCTATAAACACTGTCTACAGCATCAAACGATTTATCGGACGCCGGTGGGATGACACCGAAGAAGAAAGATCCCGGACTCCCTATACCTGCATTAAAGGCAAAGACGATACCGTTAACGTCCAAATTCGGAACAAGGTTCATACCCCCCAAGAAATTTCGGCAATGGTACTCCAAAAGCTCAAGCAGGATGCAGAAGCTTATTTGGGACAAACTGTTACCCAAGCCGTGATTACAGTGCCTGCCTACTTCACCGATGCCCAGCGGCAAGCTACTAAGGACGCAGGTACGATCGCGGGTTTAGAAGTCCTGCGGATAGTCAACGAACCCACAGCCGCAGCCCTTTCCTACGGCTTGGACAAACAAGATATAGAACAAAAAATCTTAGTATTTGACCTCGGCGGCGGTACTTTCGATGTTTCCATCCTGCAACTGGGAGACGGAATTTTTGAAGTCAACGCTACTGCGGGTAATAATCATCTGGGAGGAGATGACTTTGACAACTGCATCGTGCAGTGGCTGGTTGAAGCTTTTGGCACCAAAGAAGGCACGGACCTGTCAAAAGACAAAATGGCCTTGCAACGCCTCCGAGAAGCGGCCGAAAAAGCAAAAATAGAACTTTCTAGTTGCGAATCAACCTCCATAAATTTGCCCTTCATTTCCTCAGATGAAAAAGCGCCAAAGCATCTGGAAATGCCACTTTCCAAAGCTAAGTTTGAAAAACTGGTCGCTCATTTAGTCCAAGCCACGATCGACCCTGTGACTCAAGCCCTCAAAGATGCCAGTTTGACCCCAAAAGACATAGATCGAATTATTTTAGTAGGAGGGTCAACCCGGATTCCGGCAGTTCAAGAGGCAATTAGCAAATATTTTGGTGGCGTGTCTCCCGATAAATCGGTCAATCCTGACGAAGCTGTAGCCGTAGGTGCCGCCATTCAAGCCGGGGTTTTGGGTGGCGAGGTCAAGGATTTGCTACTGCTAGACGTGACTCCCCTGTCCCTAGGACTCGAAACCTTGGGCGGAGTGTTCACCAAAGTCATTGAACGCAATACCACTATCCCCACCAGTCGATCGCAAATGTACAGCACGGCGGCAGATGGGCAAACTTCCGTAGAAATTCACGCGCTGCAAGGTGAACGGGCATTAGTCAAAGACAATAAAAGTCTGGGCAAATTCCTGCTCAAAGGTATTCCCCCAGCACCCCGTGGCATACCTCAAATCGAAGTTACCTTTGAAATAGATGCCAACGGTATTCTGAAAGTTTCAGCTCAAGACAAGGGAACCTCAAAAGAACAAAGCATCCAAATTTCCAATACAGGGGGATTGAGCGAAACCGAAGTCGAGCGGATGAGACAAGAGGCAGAACTTTACGCCGAAGAAGACCTCGAACGGGCCCAAATTGCCGAACTCAAAAATCAAGCCGACACCCTGGTCTATAATTGTGGTGTCACCTTAAAAACCAATGCCCAATTACTAAGCGACGACCTGAAGGCAGAAGCCCAAACAGCATCTGTTACCTTGCGGGCGGCGATGGCTAACCCAGACATCACCAGCCAAGAACTCGAAGCACAAATCGAATCTTTCAAGCAACTGCTATACTCGCTTGGTACTGCTGTTTACGAGCAAGCTCGGAACGAGGAACCTACTTCCCCCACTGTGGTTGCCAGCGAATCGGTGCCAGAATTAGATGAGGTTGCAGTTAGCGATGAAAGTATCTTGCCGACAGAAGACCTAGTGATGACCACGGAACCAACGCTGAAACCAAAGCCGGAACCAAAGCCCGAACCAAAGCCGGAATTAAGGCTAGAACCAAAGCAGGAACCAAAACGGCAACCAAAGCCGGAACCAAAGCCGGAACCAAAGCCGGAACCAAAACGCGAAAAACAGCAAAATCTACAGACAAAACCAAAACCGCAGGTTCCCGAACCTGAAGTTGATGATATGAATCCTTTCCTTTAAAAATTAAAAATTAAAGATTAAAAGTTACCAATAAACGATCGTAATTTTTAATCTTTAACATCTGGAAAGGTCAATAGTTTCTTTTTCGTACACTTTTTGTTATTTACCTCCAGGCAAACAGCTTTATGGCCGGCGATTACTATGAAATATTAGGCGTTTCTCGAAGCGCAGACAAAGAAGAAATTAAGCGTGCCTACCGCCGCCTAGCTCGTAAGTACCATCCAGACGTCAATAAAGAACCTGGTGCCGAAGACCGGTTTAAAGAAATTAACCGCGCTTACGAGGTACTGTCAGAGCCGGAAACCCGTGCTCGCTTTGACCGTTTTGGCGAAGCAGGGGTTAGTGGTGCAGGAGCGCCGGGATTCCAAGACTTCGGCGACAGTTTTGCCGATATTTTTGAAAGCTTCTTTCAGGGTTTTCAGGGAGGGGTAGGCGGTCCACAACAACAAGGTCGCAGACGCAGCGGGCCCGTGCGCGGTGACGATTTACGCCTCGATTTGCGGCTGGATTTTCGCGAGGCAGTGTTTGGTGGGGAAAAAGAACTCCGCATCAAGCACCTAGAAACCTGCGAAACTTGCACAGGCACCGGCGCCAAACCGGGAACCAGGCCCCAAACCTGCTCGACTTGTGGTGGCGGTGGCCAAGTCCGGCGCGCTACCCGTACTCCCTTTGGCAGTTTTACTCAAGTTTCAGTTTGCCCCACCTGCAATGGCACCGGGCAAGTGATTGAGGACAAGTGCGAAACTTGTGGCGGCCGCGGCCAAAAAGAAGTGATGAAAAAGCTGAAAATTACCATCCCGGCAGGGGTTGACAATGGTACTCGTTTGCGCGTTTCCAATGAAGGGGATGCTGGCAAACTGGGGGGGCCACCAGGGGATTTATACGTGTTCTTGGCTGTGAGTGAAGACCCTGTATTTAAGCGTGAAGGTACTAACATTAACTCGGAAGTTAAAATTAGTTACTTGCAGGCAATTTTGGGGTGCAGGTTGGAAGTGGAGACTGTAGACGGGCCGGCGGAATTGTTGATTCCTACGGGAACTCAAGCAAATACTGTTCTGACTCTGGAGAAAAAAGGGGTGCCTCGATTGGGAAATCCTGTCAGTCGTGGGGACCATTTGATTACGGTGTCTATTGACATTCCTACTAAGGTGACGACTGAGGAGCGGGAGTTGTTGATGCAGTTGGCTAAGCTTAAGGGCGATCGTACCGGAAAAGGTGGCTTGGAAGGATTTCTGGGCAATTTGTTTCAGAAATAACCAAAAAAATGAGCGCAGTTTATTATTTCTGAAACAAATGAGCGCAATTGCGCTCATTTTTTCTTAAAATAATAATAGATTGTATCTCCAAGACTGACCCACGCCAAGACGAAGAGGGTAGGCACGGGGGCACTACCCCTACAAAACCATGATTTGTCACCAGAATGAAACAGCCCTGGGGGCTGGGGGGGGTGACTTCTTCACATCGATCTTCTTCCTTCTTCCTTCTTCACATCGATCTTCTTCCTTCTTCACATCGATCTTCTTCCTTCTTCCTTCAGCTATATGAATTCAACATCGAAAATTGAAAATCTAAAATCTCCAGATGCTCAGCTCGATCTGCGGGGTACGCCCTGTCCGATCAATTTTGTCCGAACTAAACTGCGGTTGGAGCAAATGGCTCCTGGAGCGGTTTTGGAGGTTTGGTTGGACGCTGGGGAGCCGATCGAACAAGTGCCGGATAGTCTAAAAATGGAAGGCTACCAGATTCTACAAACCCAATTTGTGGCTGGTGAGGATAATTCTGGTTTTTTTGCGATGCAAGTGCAGCGACCTGAGCAGGAAGCAGCATGAGCCGGGACTCCTCCTTGATTACGGGTACTGTTGTGGCTGTTCAGGCTAACTTCTATCAAGTGAGGTTAGATCCAGATGCTACCTCTGAGGGGGAAAATCCTCTCTGGGCAGATCTACGAGTTCTCCTGTGTACTCGCCGCACTAGACTGAAAAAAATTGGTCAACAGGTGATGGTGGGCGATCGCGTCGTGGTAGAAGAACCAGACTGGAACGATCGCAGGGGTGTTATTTCTCAAGTGTTTCCCCGCCAAACAGAGCTCAATCGGCCGCCTGTAGCTAATGCCGATCGCATTCTCCTAGTTTTTGCCCTCACGGAACCCGACTTAGACCCCGCATCATTAAGTCGGTTTTTAGTCAAGGCAGAATCTACAGGTTTGGAGGTGAGTTTGTGTCTCAACAAATGCGATTTAGTCACGGCCGAGGATTTGGCACAGTGGCGCGATCGGCTTAAAGGATGGGGATACGAACCCATGTTTATTAGTGTCCGTAGTGGCTTAGGAATCTACAAGGAAACCGCTAACGACAGTGAAAATGAACTTTCTGCCACAAACCCAAATTTATTAGACAAAATCGACACATCTTGTCTTCCTTCCCCCCAAGGGGAGGAGGGGGTTCTTCTGACTTCCCCAAGGGGAGAAGTTGCCTTATCTCTCCAAAGTCACCTCCAAGGCAAAATAACCGTAATTTGCGGCCCTTCTGGAGTGGGCAAGTCCAGCTTGATCAACCAACTAATTCCGGCGCTGAATCTGCGAGTCAGTGCTGTTTCGGGCAAACTAGGGCGCGGCAGACACACTACTCGCCATGTAGAATTGTTTGAACTCCCAGGTGGCGGACTTTTAGCCGATACTCCAGGCTTTAATCAGCCGACACTTGAATGCGAACCATCTGAGTTAGCTCAATATTTCCCAGAAGCTCGTCAGAGGCTGGCTTTGGGTAGTTGCCAGTTTAGCGACTGCTCCCACCGCCATGAGCCTAACTGTGTCGTGCGGGGCGATTGGGAACGCTATGAGTATTATTTGCAGTTTCTGTCCGAGGCGATTGTCCGTCAGCAACAAGAGCTAAACTCTAGTAGTGCGGAGGCGAGTTTGAAGCAGCAAACTAAGTCTGATGGTACGCAGCAATACGAACCCAAGTTGCAAACTAAAAAATATCGCCGCTCTTCCCGCCGCCTTCAACACCAGTCGTTGCAAGATATGTGTCAAGACGACTTATTCTAGGTTGGAGCAAATAGTCGATCGGCTTCAGAACAGGGTAAATTAATAGCTAAAATTAAATGGCCTTAAATTTCTTAAAAAAAAAGTACAACAGAAGTATCATTTAGCAGGTTATGCGGGAGTAAAAATACTGTGAATATTCAAGAACTGTTTCAAAAAGGCGGCCCAGCCATGTACCCCCTGTTGGTGCTGTCCATTCTATCTGTAAGTACAATTATCGAGCGCTTGTGGTTCTGGGCGAGCCTCCTGACTAAGGAAAAGCAAATAGTTAATCGCATCCTCGATGCCGCTCGCACCGATTGGGGCGCTGCTAATGAAATTGCTAGACAAGCTAATCGACAGCCCATCGGTCGATTTTTATCTGCACCTCTGCGACTGTACAATCCTGAACCAGAATTATTTCGACTCGCACTGGAAGCTGCTGCTGATGAAGAGTTGGCTTCTATGCGCCGTGGTGACAAAATCTTAGAAGCGACGATCGCTCTAGCTCCTTTGTTGGGCTTGCTGGGAACTGTTTTGGGTTTGATTAACTCCCTGAGTTCGATCCGGCTGGGCGACATCGGTACCTCGGCAACGACTGGAGTAACTTTGGGGATTAGTGAGGCGCTGATTACTACGGCGACGGGGATGGTAGTCGCAATTTTTACTTTGGCGTTTTATCGCATATTTCAAGCTTTTTTGTTCAATCAGGCCAAAATTTTTCGCAAAGCTGGAAATGAACTGGAATTGCTCTACAGACAATATTGGCCTACGGCTAACGCTAAAGGTCGATCGCCTAGTACAGAACACAGCAATTCTTCCTTTGGTGTCGATGGCTTGAACCGCCATTCCCTCAATTCTCAAGAATCTATGGAACGAAATCGAGAGCCGAAATTGAAAGGTTCCGATCCTGATGTTGATTCAACTTCTAACAAATGAACTACCTACACCAACCGCTTAGGCGGTAGGTTTGATGCTTCCAACTTCCACCAAAGGAGCCTTAGAGTTTCAACCCGCACTAAGCTGAGTACAGCTATAGTGGCCCAATCCCCGCCGAGCTAGTTAAAACCTTGAAAAACAATGAAAATTCATCTAGATACTCCTGCTGAAGAGGCTCGGATTGAACTGGTACCTTTAATTGATGTGATATTTTGCATTCTAACGTTTTTTTTGCTGGCTGCTTTGCAATTGACTCGCCAGCAAGCCATTAATGTCGATTTGCCTAAAGCCAAAACTGGACAAACCCAGATGCGAGAAATGCTGATTGTCAGCATTGACGACTTTGGGCAAACTTATATTGACCAATTGCCTGTTAATTATCAACAGCTCGATCGAGTTTTAAACAGTTTCCACAAGCAAAATCCTGCGGGATTGACGGTGCTCTACGCTCCTCAAAATGCCAAGTACGCCAAAGTTGTTGAGGTTTTGGATAAATTGCGAGAAGTAGGAGGCGATCGAGTCGCCCTAGCAACTCTTCCTACTTCGGCTCCATCCCCGCAGCCAACTCCCTTGCTTCCCAATTCAGGCATTCCCGTCGCACCACCCATCGGCAATCCGACTCAACCCCAGCCCTATCCTTTGGCAACTCCCTCGAACCCTCGCCAACCTCAGTTACAAGTACCACCGCCCCAGCAGTTGAATCAAAGTCAGTTTCCATCCCCTCTCCCTACTCCTACCCAGGGGGTTACCAAATCTCCTGTTTCCCCTGCACCCACTGCTCCTAATATCGGGCCGGGAGTCGCAACTCCATCGCAGAATGTTGCGCCTCAAAATTAGGCAATATATTGATTTATCATCTAGGCATTGGCCAAACAGAGCATTGGCCAAACAGGGCATTGGCCAAACAGGGCATTGGCCAAACAGGGCATTGGCATCGGACTTCGGACACTGAGCGTAGTCGAAGTGTCGAAGAACCTTCTTCCTTCTTCCTTCATCTAGGCATTGGCCAAACAGAGCATTGGCCAAACAGGGCATTGGCATCGGACTTCGGACACTGAGCGTAGTCGAAGTGTCGAAGAACCTTCTTCCTTCTTCCTGAAGCGGTTCCTGAGCGGAGTCGAAGGGCCTTCTTCCTTAAAAAATCGGTATAAATCGCTGCAATTATTTTGGTTCGTACTGAGCTTTTTTTCTCTAGACAAGTAGATATATTTATATATATCGACAAAAGGAACTTTTGTCTGCTGCTAGCCATCTGTATTTCTAGATTATTTCTTAGGAAAGATGGCAATTTTGTCAAATCATTGTTACCTTTTGTAATATAGCGCTAAAGCAAGATGGGCTTTAGGTCATCCTGAAACCAACTGGCGTGAGCTGGAACAACTTACAAAACCTGTGAATCCAGGTTTGTACTTTCAAGTCACCTCTACTTGTCAAGGAGTCAAAGTCATGAATCAACCAGCAGAACTATCTTTGGAACAGCAGTTTAGCCTGTGCTCCTTCAAAACACAGGTCAATGACATGAGCCGCGAGCAAGCTCAAGAGTTTTTAGTTAAGCTCTACGAACAAATGATGTTGCGGGAAACCATGTATCGTCATTTTCTGAAACACCACTGGGGCCTAGAACCAAACCCAGGTCTTGAGTAATGTCAAGTCGCAGTGGGCGACCTCCGTCTCTTACTCTCTTCCCAGATGGAAATGAGTTGGGGGTGATGGGGCGTCAACTCGAAGCGACAAGTTACAACCTATAGAAAGCAGAAGGTATTTTAACAAACTTGTCCTTTGCTATGAACATTTGAGGCTCTCTTGTCGGAAGTTTCGATCGCCCAGAGCAAGTTATTTAAATAAATCAAATATATTCGTCTCAACTTCCAGCGGATGAGGTTGAACAAAAATTTCGTGAGTCGGACATCTGAAACCGACATCCGACTAACAAGACTTTAAATTTTTCAATCAAAGCCTATAAATCAAAAGTGATAGTTTTTCCCGTGACTTACGCCAAAACCGGGTTTTTTACGAAAATACTGGGTTTGAACCTGGAAAACTTGTAAAAAACCCGATTTCTTTGGTATTTATGCGTAAGTCTGCTATGCAAAACTTGGCTAAACTTATTCGAGCTTCACCATTCAACTAGAAGTGGTTTCTAGAGGGTCTGCTTCCTGCTTCTGCCAAGGGAGTCGGCTCCTACTTGTCCACAGGCGTAAATTCGGGCGTAGCCCACCCTATGCATCACGTTGTATAACTGTTGAAGCTTTTAGCCATTGTTCAACCTGTATTTTCAACCTATTTAACGAATCATGGTCTCCCGTTCGACCTTTTTACAGGCTGGTCAGTTTTGAATCGACGCTCGGCTTACAAACCAGATATTTTGCCCGATCGTTTCGGCACGTGCGTCAAATTAGCAGAAAATTACAACGCTGTCAATATCATCACGCCAGAAGAACTATGAGCAACTTTAGACAAGTATTTGGCTATTTAGTCTAGCTCAAAACATCTATTCCGACTGACGTTCCAAGGTAGCCTCCATGGTGCTGGTTAAGTAATGACCAGACATGATGCCGCTAGAGTGGTAGTAGCGGTTGCTATCGACGCGGTGAAGGGTATCAAAACCTGTTCGCCGTTGGCGTTCGTCTCCGAGTACCCAGTAACGTTGGACGATCGACTGGGGAGCGATCCAACCTTCGCCCTCGACGCGGCCAAGTTCGCTGTGCTGGAGCACAAAAGTATACTGCCGTTCATCGCTGTTGAGGTGTCCTCGGTACTGCAAAATAAGTTCTTCGCGATCGCCTCCAGGAAACACGAGCTTCGTCACCATACTGAACCAATCTGTTCGGTTCCAGCTCACTAAAGTTTTGCCTTTAACCGTAATTGGCACGCCATTGCGCTCAATCCAACTTCCTTCGAGCGTCCATTGGCCTGATTCCATTAAAAACGTGTGAGCCACAGTGCTGTTCCTATGCTTTTCCTGCTGGCTAAAATGCTGTTGCAACAACGCACAGCCGTTGTCCCTCAAACTATATGGTATCACGCCCAACTCTACCCACAGGAGTTAATTTCTCCTAAAAGTACGGGGGCGGAAGCACCAGTAACTTGAGGGAGATTACCCGGAATACCTAAAACCCGCCAGTGGGCTAAAACCGCGAAAGCGATCGCCTCTTTAAAATCTACATTCAAGCCCGCCTCAGAAGTAGTCAACACTTGCACGGAATGCAATTGTGCTTGTAATCGGCTTTTTAAGTAGAGATTGTGGCTACCGCCCCCGCATAGCAAAACTCGATCGGGCATCTGCGGTAAAAAAGTTTGGTAACTGTGAACGATGGAGGCAACTGTCAGTTCTGTCAGAGTAGCCAGCACATCAGCAGGACTGAGCTTGTAATCAGAAGCCTCGACCAAACAACGGTTAAAATAGTCTACACCAAATAACTCTCGCCCTGTAGATTTTGGCGGTTTTTCCAGGAAGAACTCTTGCTGGAGCCAAGCTTCTACTAAAGCTTGACAAGGAGTACCAAGGGCGGCGCCTGCTCCATTTTCATCACAAGTTTTAGTTCCCCCTGAGAAGTGTTGCACCGCCAAATCTAATAGAGAATTTGCCGGCCCTGTGTCCCATCCCAAGATGCCATCCCCCCAATGGGAAACCACAGACTTGTCCTTCAATGGGCTATTTTCCCTGGAAGGTAGATAAGTCACATTGCCAATTCCACCAAGATTTTGGATGCACAGATTGAGATGAGGTTCTGCCAGCAAGAAAGCATCAACTATAGGCACTAAAGGAGCTCCTTGACCCCCGGCAGCAATGTCTGCCGATCGAAAGTTGCTCACAGTAGTAATGCCTGTCAATGCCGCAATCAGCGCGCCCCGCCCTAGTTGCAAGCTGTAACCCATCTCCCCCTTCAGGGCTGGTCGGTGGTAGAGGGTTTGCCCGTGAGACCCGATTAATTCAGCTCGATCGTACTTTGCTTGAATAGTCAAGGCTGCGGTGGCAAATTCTTGGGCGATGGCGTCATCCAATGCAGCTAGTTCTGCCATGGACAAAGCAGCCCCGCTGCAAACTGAAAGAATTTGCGATCGCAAATCAGGAGAATAAAGAAAAGTCTGACCTGCTAACAACTGAATTTTCAAGTCAGTTTGGGAACCGACCACATCCACCAAAGCAGCATCAATGCCATCCACTGAGGTGCCGCTCATCAAACCGATAACGCGAGTCATTCGATTGTAGATTTTAGATTGTAGATTTTAGATTGTCCGGAGGGTGGACTGGATTTATTTGAGGTCGATGGTGACAATCACTATAGTAATATTGTCACGGCCGCCTTTCTCCTTAGCTGCTTCAATCAAAGCAGTTGCAGCCACTTCACAGGGGCGAATCGACTTGAGAGGTGTGGCAATCAAAGGATCGGAAAGTTCCTCAGTCAAACCGTCGCTACACAACAGCAAACGATCCCCAGGCTTGACATCCACCGGCAGAATATCTATCTCACGCAAATCCTCCCGGCCCAAACACTGGGACAAAACGTGACGCCAAGGATGATTGCGAGCCTGTTCAGCAGTCAGAGCCTTTCTTTGTACAGCTTGAGCCACCCAAGTTTGGTCTTGAGTAATCTGATCCAAATGAGAGCCATGCAGTCGGTACAAGCGAGAGTCACCGACATTAGCACACCAAGGCCGCCCCTCATCCCGAAACACTACCACCACACCAGTAGTCCCCATATCAGCCCGTTCGGGATGGTTGAGCTGATCGTTCAAAATTGCTTGATTGGCGATTAAAAAAGCCTGTTCTAACAACAGGGGAGTATCCTCTGGGCCTTCCCAATGTTCTACCAGATAAGATTGAATTGCCTCAGTAGCAATCCGGCTGGCTTCTTGACCTCCTGCGTGTCCTCCCATGCCGTCGGCCACGATGAAAAATCGCCCCTCCGAGTCGATGTAGTACGAATCCTGATTTACTGAACGAACTAACCCTGTATCTGTCTTACCTGCGAAAGAGAGTTTCATCTCAAACCTCCAAGAAACCTCCACCATACCCGTACTCAGCACGGTGGTGGGAGGAAGGTAGGTCCAATTGTAAAACATCCCTTAAGTGTATTTGTGCATGAGCACAAACAATGAGAGAGACTGTTGAATAATTAATAAATCTCTTAAGTCCCATAGGAGTAAATGTCCTGTTTGTGAATATGTGTGCCAGCTCTGTGAGTCATCCTTTTTAGCAGCCCCTACGTGGTTGAAATAAAATTTCCAGACTTGCACTCGATCGCAATTCTCTCCCTGTATTCGCCTAATTTTGGGCAACGGAGCGCTGCAACTCTAACAATATCACTTGTGTGAAAACTAAATTGACATTTTGTTCTCTCACAGTTTGACACTGGGATTTTTGTATCTTCAAGGCTCAAAGTCTAATAATAGCCATCAGCTTTTTTAGTGAATGATGGGGTTATAAACAAGCAGGTCAGGTGTGATGTGGGAACGCTTTAGCTCACACCAATTCAAGCTATTTGCCAATAAATAATTGTCATGAAATGCCACCAGGGAACATCTCAATAGCTGGCATTGGTAATAGGGAGAAATCTCAATTATGCAATTAAAAATCTCCCCTGGTACGGCGGCCGTGACAGAACCAGCAGAGAGCCAGGGCATTCAGAGCCTCAAGACATTCTATCCAAGCGATCGAGCCGCTTAAACAAGCGCAGGAGAACAAACCCAGTACCGACTGCTAGCAAAGCCATCACCAGGGCGGGCCATACTTGATTGCTGACCAACAAAATTGTCGCCGACAAAGTAAAAGCACTCATCAGCAAACTATAGTTGGTTCCCATTTGAACGCTGCTAATGCGACGGAGCAAACGGTCTGTTTCAGAAGAACGGACGCGAATCCGCAAATCTCCCTGTTCAAGTTTGTCAATAGTTTCCTCAATCCGGCGAGGTAAACCCAAAGCAGTGGAACTTACCTGAGCCGCCTGACGGCCAAGTTCGTTAAAAATACTGCTAGTTGTATCATGCCCATTTCCATTACTCATAAGCTGCATGGCAAAAGGCTGTGCCACCTCCATAAAGTTAAACTCTGGATCTAAACCGCGGCCGACCCCTTCAATGGTCGAAAAAGCACGCATCACAAAAGTAAAGGTAGCTGGGAAGCGAAAAGGTTGGTCGTAGGCAATATCGTAAAGGTCATCTGTAATCGCGCTGACGGACTGATTTTCAAAAGGCTTGTCCATGAAGTTATCGAGCATATACTGAATCGATCGGCGCACCGGACTCATATCACCCGTAGGAACCAAAGCCCCCAAATTAATCAAAGAATCCATAATCCGTTGACCATCTTTGGAAGCAATACCGTAGAGAGTCTCCATCAGTCCTTCGCGAACATTGGCCTGAATTTGGCCCATCATGCCAAAATCGTAGAAAATCAGATCCCCATCAGCACTCACAGCGATATTACCTGGGTGGGGATCGGCATGAAAAAAGCCATCATTGAGCAACTGGTGCAAATAAGCTTCAGCTCCCTTTTGGGCGATCGACTTGCGATCGATCCCAGCAGCCTCCAAAGCCTCATAGTGACTGATTTTAATCCCCGGCAGGTACTCCAAAGTCAGCACCCGCGGAGCCGCGTAGCGCCAATAAACCCGTGGCACCCGCACCCAGTCGCGATCGCGAAAATTACGGCGAAAAGTATCAGCATTCCGCCCTTCATTGAGATAATCAATTTCCAGCCACAGAATGCGACAGCACTCTTCATAAATCCCCAGCCAATCTCTGCCCCTGCCCCATTTAGGATGATTTTGAAAGTAGCGAGCGATGCCCTTAAGAATTTGCAAATCAATCTCGAACAGCTTCCGCAGTCCAGGTCGCTGCACCTTCACTACCACTTCCGGGCCAGAATGCAGTTGAGCCTTGTGTACCTGGCCCAAACTGGCAGCAGCCAGAGGCACCGGGTCAAAACTCTGGTAGAGTTCGTGAACCGTCTTGCCCAAATCCTGCTCAACAATTGCCTCTAACTGCTCGTAGCTGAAAGCAGGGACTCTATCTTGCAGCTTAGAAAGTTCCTCAACATACTCTGCGGGGAACAAATCAGCGCGGGTGGAAAATAACTGACCTACCTTAATAAAAGTTGGGCCCAAATCCAAGAGAGTTTCTCGAACCCAGATAGCCTGAAAACGCCGTCTGGCAACTTTCTTTTCTTCAGTAACACCTGAACAGTAGCTCCAATCTTTGCTGTCGAGCCACAGCGAAGCCAACCAGAGCAATACAAAGGTCCAAATGTCGAAGAAGCGCCGCTGCCGGGAGTATTTTTCGCGGTTCCAGCGATAAGCTTTACTGCCGTAGGATTTACCAGCGGTGGGCGGCAAAACGGCATCGCCGGTAGGCTTGGCGTATCGCTTGCGATTAACAGAGTCATCAAGGAGAGCAGACACTTGGGTTCCTAAATTGCTTATTTTATGTCGTTGCTGTGATGAGAAGTAAGAGCGCATAGTTTTGCGCTCCTAGGGTAAATATTTGTTAGTGACTGTTAGGGCAAACTGCTGCGGTAGCGCTGCAATTCCGATCGCACTAAGGCCACTTCTGCACGTAACTCATCAATAGTTACTTGCAAGTCGGCTGGTTGGATGTCTTGAATAGTAGTTGTACTGCCAGTGCCTGTTCTACCTTGCATTGCCGAATCAGCTTCTCTATGAGCTCGTTCCACAACTCGATCTGTGAACTGCCGCAGTCGCTCTCTTTGTTCGGCATCAAATTTACCGAATTCAGAGAAAGCGTTAGTGGCTGCACTCTCCAATTGTTCGTATAGTGCTTCTGCAAGTGCTCTGCCTATGAAAAAGGCATGAACTGGGGGTTTACTCATAAAAAACTCCGGTAAGTAGGGAAACTCTATGTTTTTAGACTATGGTTTAAACACGATTTTCACAGATTCAGAATCTGTGTCATGCTTCAACGAATTTAATGGATGTGAAGAATTTTGTCTCATCTTTTCATCCCTTTAATTCGCGATCGCGGACGAGAAAATTTTCTGTGTACTTCCCCAACCAATTATAACTTGGTTATCCCTTCTCGGAAACTTGACGAGCATCTATTCAGGGTAGATTTCATCTTTTTCTTGCCACCATCTTGGGAGTCGGCTCGTCACTTGTCCACAGACTAATTCGTAGCAGGTTCTGGGAAAGGTACGGTCGGTTCTGGAACTGTGAGCTTGGAGTCAGGTACGATCGGACTATCTAAACTGCCGTCACTACTGCTCGGTATCGGGACTTGAGGCGATCGATCTGGCAGCGTTACTGGCGAAGGCTCCTCCTGTGGCGGCGAGAAAGTTTCAGCACTCTTAGCCACTGGCGGAGTGGGAACCCCGAAGGATTTGCGAGGCGGTTCCGGGGGCAGAGGAGGAACTTCTGGTACGGGTGCTGGGGCGATGGGAGGAGATGGAGCGATGGGGATTTTAGGATTTGGGGTAGGAGTTTCTGAAGGCTCCGGTTCCGGTATTGGGGTGGGAGTTTCCGAGGGTTCCGGTGTCGGTGTTGGGCTGGGAATTGCTGGGCTTGGGGATACCTCTGGTTGGGAGCTAACTTCTGGGGACTCGATTGGTTCGGGCGTGCTGCTATCTGGTGTAGATGTGGGCAGATTGTCAACTTCTGGGGGTGCCACAGGACTACTTTCAACGGAAGGCTGTCCAAACATTGGTCCCGACAAATCGCGGGATTTGAGTAAATCTTCCAAAGATGGCAAGGATTCAGTTTTGGGAGTGTTATTCCTGCTGAGATTGGTACTATTGTAGCGCCATGCTAGGTCAAAACCCATCCAGCCTGCAATTAGAGATGTGACCACAAAGACCAGCAGAGTCAACTGTGGGGGCGGTGGTGCGGGCAAACGCAGAGTTTGCTTAGTTTTGATTGCTGGTAATTGCTCTGTTTCTTGCAGCATAGCGAGCCAATTTTCCACGGTTTGGGGGCGTTTGTCTGGTTCCGTTTCTAGTCCCCGAAGGATAGCTTGCTCAACTCCGGGGCTGAGGTTGGGCTGCCATTGTCGCAAATCTGGCAGGGGAATCCGATCGCGCAAGGGTGCTGCTATGGGTGGTTGGCCTGATAGTAAGTAGTATAGGGTTGCCGAGAGGGAGTAAACATCTGTGGCGGGTGTACATTTACCATCATGGAGGTATTGTTCGATCGGTGCATATCCAGGGGAGAGCAAGTTAGTGTGGGTTTGTTTTGTGCCGGCAGTAAAGTCCCTGGCTATGCCAAAATCTATGAGCATGACGATGTGAGTATCCTCTCGCCTGATTATATTTTCTGGTTTGAGATCTCGGTGTAGCAAGCCGCTGTGGTGTACTGTGCTTAAGGCTGAGGCTATTTGCCGAATGTAGTGTAGGGCTTGAGCTTCTGGTAATGGCCCGCCTGTGGCGACTATTTTGGCCAAAGTTTGACCTGGAATGTAGTCCATGGCGATAAAGGACTGTCCGGCTTCTGTAAAAAAGTCTATAACTCTGACTATGTTGGAATGCTGACAGCGACAGAGGCGTTGGGCTTCGGCGATGAATTGCTCCTGAAATTGGGCAGATTTAGGGTGTTGGCGCAGACTTTCGTTAAGGGTTTTAAGTACGACGGTTTGGTTTAGATGGGAGTGGGTGGCTCGGTAAGTAATCCCGAACCCTCCTATGCCTAAAGTCGTGTTAATTGTGTATTTGCCCTGTTGCAGGACTGTTGTTGGCGCTAAGTTCATCTTTAGTTGATGCCGTGTCCCAACCTATGCTACCGCCTTTGGGTAATTAAAGCAGAGTGAGGGCGAGCGGTTCGATCGAGCCGAAGCCTTATTTTATTCTGCTTTGTCTAATTACTAGAGTTTGTATCTGGCGATCGTATTATGGGGATGTCCCAATCAGTTTATCTGTTACCAGCGTCTTAAAACTTAATATAATAATTTTCCAATAAAAATCCCGCTCTTTTGGAGCGGGAAAGCCATCAGGGTGCATCTATACTTATGACTATAGTCGATGGGGGGTGTAACCCCTCTCTACTTTAACAAGTCTTTACAGTAGACTCACTTTTGTCAATTTTTAGTATTTTGCTTGACTTATGATAATAAATATGGTAATTGAGAGTTTGAGGGCGAGCTTGAGCTTAAAAAAATCCACCCACCAATCAATATCCAGGCTAGCCACTGGCGATCGCACGTTCAATTACCATGTTTCGGCAAATGGTGCAACAAATACCAGAATACAGCGACATTGGCGATAAATACCGCTAACTTCAGGAGAGTAACACCCTGAATTAATTCAAAAATTTCCGGCGGAATACTGATACCAACTAGCACTAAAACTAAGATTGTTGCCCAACCTTTTTCGTACCACAATCCTACAGCTTCAACAGCAGCGATCGCTGCATAAAGTCCAGTCGCCATGCCGCTAAACAGTAATGTCTTAGGCTTGAGTATCAGCAGCTTATCTAATAAAAATTCAATAAGTTTCACCTTAGTTTCTAACAAATAAGAATCAGAAAAATCTTCTAATAATTGATGATTTTTCATAGCAAAAAGCAAAGCAATAGAAGTCACGGTCAAGAGGGATGCCACAAAACTCTTGTAAATCACTATGGCGATTAAACCGGGGGGGCGCTGTTTTTTCACCTGATTATTTTCACCTATTTTGATAGAGGATAATGTGCTGCCAAAAAAGCAATTGCCGAAGTGCGATCGCCCAAATGCCCATCCAAAGTCGCCGCCAACAAATCATCCAACATGAGTTTAAACGCAGGCCCAGGTTTGTAGCCCAAAGCCTTCAAATCATTGCCATTCAAAGGGGCTTCAACCTTCACCCACTTGGTGAAAAATTCCCAAATTTGGTGTCGAACACTTCGGGGACTTTGCAGGGCGATCGCAATTAACATCGGTAACTCATAATTCCGCAAAAATAGCACCAATTGACTCGGCAAATCACACTTTGGCAAACGCTCTAACACCTCACAACTGCGGGCAGACAAATCTTGAAGTCGCTTAATGCTATCAGCAGGTAATTTAAGATTGTTAGCCACCTTACCCCGAAATTCCGGCGCTAAATAAGCGATTAAAACTTCTAGTCGCATCTGCCAATCAGGAATATTGATAATGGGGAATTGGGAATGGGGAATGGGGAATTGGGAATTGGGAATAGTTTCTTTTTCTTCCTTCTTCCTTCCCCCCTTGGGGGGGGCTGGGGGGGGTTCTTCTTCCTTCCCCCCTTGGGGGGGGCTGGGGGGGGTTCTTCTTCCTTCCTTCCTTGGGGGGGGCTGGGGGGGGTTCTTCTTCCTTCCCCCCTTGGGGGGGGCTGGGGGGGGTTCTTCTTCCTTCCTTCCTTGCAAAAAACGTTCTAGCAGACGCAATTGATGCCAGAGCGCTTTGTCCAAATCTAACGTAGGATGAATGCAGCGCAACGCCTGCAAATCTCCCAAAATTTGTAAAGCAACTTGCCAATAAGGAGCTTGCAAAATGTATTTTAATTCACTTTTGAGCCTGGTTTCCAAAGCCGGAGCGCGACCATTTTCTCCTTGAATTCGATAATAAATCCCGCTGGCTAGAGCGTGGCGAATATATCCTTCTGTCTGCGGCTCAATGGAAAATCCCAGCCGCACCGCAAACCGTACAGCTCGATAAATCCGCGTCGGATCTTCAATAAAACTATTGGCGTGCAAAACTCGAATTTGTTTACCTTGCAAGTCTAACAAACCGCCAAAAAAATCTAACAATTCGCCCGATCGTGGCGTACCCAATCTGACTGCGAGGGCATTAATGGTAAAATCTCTACGGTACAAATCTTGGCGAATCGAACTGGCTTCAACTTCAGGATTGGCGGCGGGATAAGGATAAAATTCAGTACGAGCCGTAGCGATATCGAGCCAGAGGGAGCCGAAAGGGGAGTCTTTTTGCCACAACAGGGCGGCGGTTTGAAATTGACCGTGAATTTCTAGACGGGATGTGGGGTATAGTTTTTGTAGTTCGGAGGCTAATTCGACACCAGCACCGGAATTGCCCGATCGCCCATCACCATCTACAACCAGATCGATATCCATTAGTTGCAGTGTATCATTGGTCTCTAACTCACCTCTGGTATTATTCTCAGCAACAGGCAAGATATCTGTTCCACAAGAGTTTAATGTTGTTGTGGGGTGGGCATCTGGCGCGCCCTTGACAGGCTGGTTGACAATCATACCTGATGTGAAAGTTAAGAGTAAATCTCGAACGGCTCCACCGACAATATACAGTTGCCAGCCTCGCTCTTGTGCAATGTTGGCGGAGATCGACAATAATTGCCATAATTCAGGACTAATACGCGATCGCAACAACGGCTCAACCACTTCAGGTAAATGACAATAGGACAATTCCGTATCACTTCCTGTCTCTCGTCCTTTTTGTTGGTGCAATTGGCGCAACACATCAGTGCGAGTGACAATTCCCACCAGTAAGCCATTTTCCAACACCGGCAAACGCCCGATATCATAAGTCACCATTAAAGATTCAATTTCTGGTAACAAGGTATCGGGGGTGATGGTTTTGAGCTGCCAAGTCATGTAACCCTTGACAGGAGCGTGACTGAAGCCGTGGTGCAGGGCAATGTCAATGTCGCGACGCGAGATAATTCCCGCCAGCCGATCGCCTGTATCGACCACAGAAAGCCCGGAATGTCCGTAACGTAGGAGGATACGGTGAGCATCACCCACAGAAGTTTCTGGGCGAATACTCCGCACTGGAGATGACATTAATTCACGGGCTGTGGGCGGATGGGGAATTTGAGCTTTGAGTTCCTCAGCTAACTGATTTAAAGTTAGTAAGGGTTCCACATCTCTGACAGCTAGGGAGGCGGCGCGGGCGTGGCCTCCGCCACCTAGGGGTTTGAATAATGTGCTGAGGTTTGTGCCTTCTATGCGCGATCGACCGATAATAGTTAATCGATTGGAAACTGACGATTCGGGAGAGTCGGGATCGATGGTATCGCTCTTTTGTTTTTCACCAGATTTATACACATTTCCTAATAGCAGAGCATCGGTTTCAGTCAAATCCAGCAAGCGAGATGCTAGGGCAGAAAGTCCCGGAACATAGGCATCGGTGGTGAGCAATACCCACGCTACACTGTTACCGCGTACAGTTTGCGATCGCAAGTTATTCAGAGCTTCTTTCAGCAAATCCTGCAATTGAGCAGACAAACCGGGTTCTACATATTCAGCGATTACCCGCAAACTCGCTCCCTGCTGCATCAACCACGCCAAAGCATTAGCATCCCGCGCCGTTGCACCCTCGAAGGTGAGGGAACCTGTATCGACGTGGATACCGAGGGCCATCACTGTGGCTTCTGAGGGATCGAGATGGAATTCTTGGTTGCTCTGTGGGACTTGATTTGCGAATTTTTCCCTAAGTTTTTCGACTATTAAAGTAGTGGTAGCCCCGACTGCTTCGATGTGGGTGACGGTGGCCCCGATGTCTGAAGGGGCTTCTAAATGGTGATCGAAAACCGTAATTTCGTTAAGTTGTGGCAAATCTAGCCACTCGGCGGCTTTTCCTAGGCGATCGCGCGTGCTAGCATCAACAATGGCGATCGATCGAATTTGTTGCGGATTGACCGATCGACGTTCGATTAACGGGTACTCATCGCGGTGTAGCGCCAAAAAATCCCGCACCGTCGGGTGACACCCACCAGCAAGCACGATTCTGGTACCGGGGTGCAGCACGCAAAGTCCCACCGCCGCTCCCAAGGTGTCAAAATCTGCTGTAGTGTGGCACAAAACTAAGTCCATAAACAAATCCTGCATCTGTAACCCAAAGTGTCCCTGAATCTGGCTCACGAACAGCACACGAGCCGATCGCACTATAACTCAAGCTTAGTGAAGTATTGATTCTAGTTTCAATCGCAGCAGCCAATAATGGTAAAATTTAAGTAAATCTCAAGAGCTGCTGACTGCTGTTCGCACCACTGAGAATTTGTACGGGCCAGTCGAATTTCAACAACCGACAATTTTCCGATCAATCATCCCACCGCTATATCGAAAGGAGAAAAAATGTTATCAATTCTGTTTCAACTTGTTTTACTAGGTTTGGTACTGCTATCTTTTGTGATGGTAGTTGGCGTTCCAGTTGCTTATGCTTCTCCCCAAAACTGGAGTCAGTCTAAAACACTGATTTTTGCAGGTTCGGGTCTCTGGTTTTTGCTGGTTATTGCCGTGGGTGTTTTAAACTTTTTGGTAGTTTAAAATTCGGTCTAGATCGACGTAAAATAGTTGTGAGTTTTAAATTTTGACTTAAATTTATGCTATAATTAGTAGTTTTAGATTTGGAATTAATTATTGATCGAAGTGAATTTTTCAATAAATTAATTCACAGCCAAAATTTAAAGCTCACAACTCATAAATAAAGCTAAGAAAAATCCAATTACCACTTACCAATTACCAAAGTATAAAATTATGGCAGTTTTCGAGGGTACTTTTACTCAAACAGAATCTTTGCGGTTTGCGATTGTCATTGGTCGTTTTAACGACATGGTAGTCAACAAACTTTTGGAAGGTTGTCAAGATTGTTTGAAACGCCACGGGGTTGACATCAATCCTCATGGTAATCAGGTGGATTTTTATTGGGTTCCGGGATGTTTTGAGATTCCCTTGATTGCTCGTCAAGCTGCTTTTTCTCGTCGCTATGATGCAGTAATCTGTCTGGGTGCGGTGATTCGCGGCCAAACTCCTCATTTCGATTTTGTCGCTGGTGAGGTTTCTAAGGGAATTGCTGCGGCGGCTTTTCAAAGTGGTGTGCCGGTGATTTTTGGGGTGGTGACGACGGACACGATGCAGCAAGCTTTGGAAAGGGCCGGAATTAAGAGCAATTTGGGCTGGAATTATGCGATGAGTGCTTTGGAAATGGGCACTTTGATGCGTCAAGTTAATGGTTTGGGTGGAAGTTCTTACGATCAATTAGCTGCTGCTTCTGCTGTTGAAGTGCTGTCAGGCGATCGGGCTTAATTTATCTTCTCAGATAACTCGGCGATTGAAATCGCGTCTACACAAACAAAGTCCGCCTTCGCGGACTAAGAAATAAAGTAGGTAAGCAAAGCTATGGATACTGTCACCGCGAAAAGATTCTCGATCGCCGAATATCACCGTTTGGGAGAACTGGGATTTTTCGATCCCGATGACCGATTTGAATTGATTCGCGGAGAACTTATCATCAAGGCTGCTAAAAGTACGTTTCATTCTGTTTGTAATTCGCTACTATTAGGAGAGTTGTGCACGCTGGCGAGAAAAAAGGCGATCGTGCGAGGTCAAGAACCGATTATTTTGATGGATGATAGCGAACCAGAACCTGATGTGGTTATAGCCCGCAATCGCTCTGACAATTATTTAGCTTCTCACCCAGAGCCTGCGGATATCTTGTTGGTAATTGAGGTTTCCGATTCTACTTTGAAGTACGATCGCGAAATCAAGCTATCTCTGTATGCTGAAGCTGGAATTGCAAATTATTGGATATTTAACTTGGTCGATAATCAACTGGAAATGTACAGCGAACCTTATCAAAAAAGACAAGGGGATTTCAATTATCGATCGCAAAACATCGTTCTACAAAATGAGACTGTGGTAATTCCGGGCTTTCCCGATTTGTCTCTGGATTTGTCTTTGGTGTTTCCAGCCTAATTTAAAACTAGGATACAATCGCTCACAACAGTCGATCGCCTAAATACTGATTTCTGATTTAGTCGATCGGCGCGATCGGTATTTTGATATTATGGACGGGGGATTATATCAAACTTCACTTATTATGTCAAGCACTGTGGATAACGTTGTCGTAAGTTCTTGTGTAATTTTCTAGCTTTCCAAATACTAATCACCAGACAGAGGAAACCACAACATGATCCAAACCATATCGAAAACAATCACGTTTGATGAGTTCGTTGCTTGGTATCCAGAGAACTCTGTCCATAAGTACGAACTACACAATGGAGTAATTGTTGAAATGCCTTTAGGAACCGGCCGCCATTCCCGCGTTATAGGTTTAACCAGGGACGAAATCAGCGCAGAAATCAGGCGACTGAAATTGCCTTGCTTTATCCCCGGCCACTGCCTGCTCAAACCCGTCCGCAACGAGGCGGGCTACCTGCCAGACGCAGTTGTCCTGGATGAAGCAGCTCTCGTCAACGAACCGCGTTGGGATAGGGAATCCGTCGTCACGATGGGGTCTTCGGTGCGACTGGCTGTAGAAGTAGTCAGCACGAACTGGCAAGATGATTACCTGGTAAAAGTAGCTGATTATGAAAGATTAGGTATCCCGGAATATTGGATTGTGGATTATGCTGCTTTGGGTGGCAGACGTTTCATTGGCAATCCGAAACAACCTACTATCTCGGTTTACCAGTTAGTTGACGGGGAATATCAAATCAGCCAGTTTCAGGGAGATGACATAGTTGAGTCGCTGGCTTTTCCAGAATTGAAATTAACGGCAGAAAAGATTTTTCTTGCTGGCTTGCCAAACTAGCGAGTAAAAATTATGCAAAGGGCGATCGAGGATTGGATGATATTACGATGGGTTGGCTACTATTTCATCAACTAAAAAAACTTAAATTTGACAGCAATAAACCAAAAAGCCTTTATTTCTTAGTCCGCGTCGGCGGACTTTGTTTGTATAGTAGCGGTTTCAACCGCCGAATCATCTACGCACGGGTGGTCAGAAACCGGGTTTTTTCGGGTTTGTGCGATCGTAACCAAGTATTCTCCTAAAAACCCGGTTTCTTGGGTTTTGGTGCGTAATTCCCCGATCGCATCCACCGACACATTGCAAGTTGTAAAATTATGTGATACCATAAAACGTTCTTAGAAATAGCGCAACAGCAAATATTACTGCATGGCAACGAAGCCAACGATCGCATTTACCCACCTCGGTTGCGAAAAAAATCGCATTGATACCGAACACATGATTGGCTTGCTGGCTCAAGCAGGCTATGAAGTCGATTCTAATGAAGAATTAGCCGATTACGTCGTCGTCAATACTTGCAGTTTTATCCAAGCTGCGCGAGAAGAATCAGTCCGCACTTTGGTAGAATTAGCCGAAGCTAATAAAAAAGTAGTCATCACTGGCTGCATGGCACAGCATTTTCAGCAGCAATTACTGGATGAATTGCCCGAAGCCGTCGCAATTGTCGGCACTGGCGATTATCATAAAATAGTCGATGTGATGCAAAGAGTCGAAAAGGGCGATCGCGTTTCCCTCGTCTCTAGTGAACCAACTTACATCGCTGACGAAACTACTCCCCGCTATCGCACAACATCCGAAGGTGTCGCTTATCTGCGAATAGCCGAAGGCTGCGACTATCGCTGTGCTTTTTGCATCATCCCCCACTTGCGCGGAAATCAGCGATCGCGTACCATCGAATCTATTGTCGCCGAAGCTAAGCAATTAGCCTCCGAAGGGGTAAAAGAAATTATCCTAATTTCTCAAATTACCACCAACTACGGCAAAGATATTTATGGGGAACCCAGACTAGCCGAACTGCTTCGGGCTTTGGGTGAAGTAGATGTACCTTGGATTCGGATGCACTACGCCTATCCTACAGGTCTGACTCCGCAAGTTGTCGAGGCAATGCGAGAAACGCCAAACGTTCTGCCATACTTGGATTTACCTCTGCAACATTCCCATCCCGAAATTCTGCGGGCGATGAATCGGCCTAGTCAAGCGGGGATTAATGATGCTATAGTCGATCGGCTGAAAGCATCAATTCCCGGTGCGGTAATGCGGACAACTTTTATTGTCGGCTTCCCCGGCGAAACAGACGAACACGCAGCACACTTGCTGGAATTTGTCAAGCGCCACGAATTCGATCACGTCGGAGTATTCACATTTTCCGCCGAAGAAGGAACCCCAGCCTACAGCTTGCCTCAGCAATTACCAGCAGAAATAATGGAAATGCGGCGAAATGCAGTAATGGCGGCACAACAACCTATATCATTGAAAAAGAATCAAGCATCTGTCGGTCAGGTAGTCGATGTCCTGATAGAACAAGAACAACCAGAGACAGGTGAGTTGATTGGTAGATCCGCCCGGTTCTCCCCCGAAGTAGACGGACTCGTCTATGTGACAGGACAAGCGAGACTCGGTTCAATGGTATCTGTGAAAATTACTGGTGCAGACGTCTACGACCTTTACGGTCAAGTCAGTAGTTAGTCTCTACAGAACAATCAGAAAGTTTTAACAAATTTAATGTTTTGTTTCTGAATGTAAAGAGCTATAATGTAGTAACAAGCCAGACATAAGCGGGATGATCCTAGATTGCTTCGCCGTCGGTCCCACACCACAACGGTATGCCGAAGAAGTGTAGAGCTGATAGGCGGTGACGGTCGCTACATCCCTTACTTAATCCCGTAGACGAAAGATTGCGGGATAGCGCCTGAACCAATAAACGTGGTTACTACTATTTAGTGAAGTGGGGCTAGTCATAATCCTCACTATAAAAAGCCCAAGAGGGAAAACTGGCGAGTACCTCAAAGGAAGTTCAATAGGCTTTTCAAGGCTGTTGAAAGCTTACAACAAACCGCTGGCGGTTTTTGTAGGTCATGTCACAAAATCAAAGACGGCTGTCGAATTGGTAAATTAGTCACCATCGACGGAGCTGCCCTAGACTCGATTGCTATTTAAAAAGGTGCGCGCAGGCGCAGCACCATACAGAACTCTTATGAGTTCCTGCCCTAGAGCAGAAATCCGCATCCGAGTTGGGCGACTTAGAAGGCTAAGACTCGTTATTAGGAGCATTAATGAATTTATTGTTTGAAGGCTTGGGTCTTTCGGAAGAACTCGTTCTCCATCTGGAAACACTAGGCTTTACAGAACCTACTCCCATCCAAGTACAAGCAATTCCGCACTTGCTAGCAGGTCGCGACGTTGTGGGTCAAGCCCAAACTGGAACGGGCAAAACGGCAGCATTCTCGTTGCCCATCTTGGAGCGGATTGATTTAGATGTAACTGCGGTGCAAGCACTGGTGCTGACACCAACTCGCGAATTGGCGATGCAAGTAACTGAAGCCATCCGCGATTTGAGCGGTATTAGTAGTGATGGCCCGGTGAAAGTAGGTCGCTCTCTACAAGTTTTGACGGTGTACGGTGGTCAGTCGATCGATCGCCAAATGCAGCGCTTGAAGCGTGGCGTTCACGTTGTTGTAGGTACACCCGGACGTATCTTGGATATGTTGAGCCGGGGAAGCCTGAAACTCGACAGAGTGAAATGGTTGGTTTTGGATGAAGCTGACGAAATGTTGAGCATGGGCTTTATTCAAGATGTGGAAAAAATCTTGGATGCAGCACCAAAAGAACGTCAAACGGCATTTTTCTCGGCGACAATGGAACCTTCCATTCGCAAATTGGTGGCACGGCATTTGTGCAATCCAGTTAACGTCACCGTAGAACAACCAAAAGCAACGCCGAAGCGCATTGGTCAAGGCGTCTACATGATTCCCCGCGGCTGGTCGAAGGCAAGAGCTTTGCAGCCTATTCTAGAAATGGAAGACCCGGAATCGGCGCTGATTTTTGTGCGGACTCGGCAGTCGGCGGCGGAACTCACCAGCCAACTGCAAGCAGCAGGCCACAGCGTTGATGAATATCACGGTAATTTGAACCAAGCACAGCGGGAACGTTTGCTGTCGCGGTTCCGCCAATGTCAGGTGCGCTGGGTAGTGGCGACTGATATTGCAGCCCGCGGTTTGGATGTGGATCACTTGACTCACGTAATTAACTACGATTTACCCGACAGCGTGGAAAGCTACGTTCACCGGATCGGCCGCACGGGCCGGGCCGGTCGGGAAGGAACCGCAATTACGCTGATCCAACCAGTAGACCGTCGGAAACTGCGCTTGATCGAACGTCACGTTCGCCAAAATTTGACGGTGCGAAATATTCCGACGCGGGCGCAAATAGAAGCGCGGCAGTTGGAAAAGATGCAGTCTAAGGTTCGCGAAGCCTTGGCTGGGGAACGGATGGCATCTTTCTTACCTCTGGTGTCTCAGTTGTCAGAGGAGTATGACTCCCACGCGATCGCCGCTGCTGCTTTGCAAATGGCTTTCGATCAAAGCCGTCCTGCTTGGATGGGTGCGGATTACGCTCAACAAGAAGATCCCCCGATCGCCGAAAATGGTGTGAAGCCGATCTTGATTAAGAAGCGCGCTAAGAATGGTACGGGACCCAGTAACACTGTGTCACCGAGCCTTTCAGGAGCGTCAGGTTCTCCGGTTCCACAGAACTACTAATTTGTAGGGTGCGCTGAGGTGCACTTTGCTTTGAAATGTGTGTAGAGATGCGATATCGCGTCTCTACTTTATTTTGTGGGTGTGAGACTAAATCCGCGATCGCCCCTCTCCGATCAAAGCTCACCATCTGATAAATCTTATTATTTAACAGCCCTTTTCCCCACCTTCCTCTTCCACCAGCACCCCAAGCCAAAAGCTAAACCAGCACCTGCGATCGTAGTAGGTTCCGGCACAGTTTCAGACTCAGACTCGTACTCATAGGCGAGAGTAAGCTTTGAGTCAGTCGTGACAGTGCCCGCGTAAGTGACCGTTGTAGGCGTTCCTAAAACTCTCACAGTACCCATTGCCACAATGCTAGCAGCAATTAAATCCCCAGCACACCCACTAAACATATTTAGAGACTGCGGCGAACTATAACTCCTTGAAACAACAGCATTCGCAGTCCCACCTCTAGCCCCCGCAGCCCCCGATTCAATACTCATTTCCGGCGGATTTGCAAACAAACTCAAAACCAAATTGGGGTCAGCTTTTAAACTCGGTAAATTCACAGCAATCTGAGCATTTGTTACCGCAGTCCCAGTAAAATTGCTAGCAGGAACAATACTGATATCGCTGTTAACCGTTGACTCAACTTTAACATAAGCCTTTAACAGCGTCCCCAAAAGCGAATTAAACTTAGGAAACACCCCATTCAGCGTACTATTAACTGGCTGCTGCTTCAAATTTACCGTATAAGTTTGCGTCAGAACAGCAGCTTGTACAGGAATTGCGATCGAATTGAAACCAGAAAAACCCAAAGCCCCAGAAACAACCACTAATCCTAACTTTTGATATCCATTCATTACGACACACTCCTAAATAATCACTTAACTTTCTCGCTTATTTGTTTAACTGCCAGATAGCAAGTTAAACTTAGAAAAATCGATAAACCTCGGCATATTTTGCACCGCCCAATCAACAACAGCAGACAACAGATAACCTAAAACCCAGACCGTATAAGCTATGCTAAAAGGAGCATAAGCAGCCAAAGTCCAGCAGTCTGAAGCTTCTTCCCAAATCTGTTCTCGCCGCAGCAAACGAGCGTAAAATTCAAAAGACCTCGATCGCAAATTGTTGATCCCAGTCAAAGCAACCAGCAAATAATAGCCATCAAACTTATTCAAAGGATTGAGATTAAAAACCACAGTAACAAGCGTAGCTACCATCAGCAAATAGCTAGCAAAATGCCATCCATAATTAGGCTTAGACAAAACCCAAACCCAAACCGATAAAGCCCAGATAGCAACCTGCACCAACACGCCTGCTGCTACTACAAAAACGCGCTGCTTCCGCCTCACTAAACTATACTGATCTGTGGTATCCGTATAGCATCCCGGTATCAAACACAAAAACAGCAGCCCGATTTCTGGGACAACACCACCGTAGTGCTTCAAAGTAAAAGCGTGACCTAATTCGTGCAGACCAACTACTACCATAATCAGTAGCACAAATGTTACCAGCGTTGTAATTTCCCCTGTTGCCCAAACCTGTTGATTGGAAGCAGAAACCTCATCAGCCAAAGCCAGCCAGATAGCCAGAGAAGCACTGATTAAAACACACAGAAAAAAGCTCAATTGCCAAGTCCAAATCCAGCGGAGTTTACCTGTGTGTTTGGTTAGCCAAGCATCGGGATTCAACAGGAGAATTTGGAAAGACAATAATTGCTGAATGTTGAATTTATTTGGGGGTGGTTTTTGAGGTTGGGTTCCCTCTAACATTCCCGTTTCTGCCAGCATCCGCAACAAGTATTGCAAATCCTCCAAAGTAATGTCATATTCCGATGCGATATCGCCGATCGGCTGCAAGCCAAACTGTGACATTACCTCTTTGTCAAAATTGTCAACTTGCAAGCAAGTAACGCCTTCTGAATTGCGGAGTATCCAATAGCCGTCTGGGTGCGGTATCCACAGTACCGTTGATTTGAGTTTTGGGCCAGAAAGAATCGTTGGAGAATCTTCACTCGGATTTTGAGATATAGATTCCCCCTCTTCCTTAGTTAAGTCGGGGCACAATTTTTCTTGACTTTCTATGCGTGCAAATTTTTCACCATTTTGCATGATGTTGGGAGTTATAAATTGTAGGCTGCACAGAAAAACATTGGCAATGTAATACCAATTTTTTATGAGGCTGCATAGAATCTGATCCCCCCTAACCCCCCGCGAGTTCGGGGGGGACAATAGTCTTCTCAAAGTCCCCCTTATTAAGGGGGATGCGAGGGGGATCGAAATATGTGCAACTTCACATTAAATTGGTATAAGCAGTTTTTATTTTGCCATACAGAAGACTGCGAGTTGTATTAATTAATACAAAGATTTACATTGTATTTACAAGTTGCGATCGCTGCATGATTTACATGGTAATGTTTAATTAGCTAATTTTCAAATTTACGTAGTTAACTAATATACTCAATTAACTGTCTGGGTTTTCAAGGTCACTACTAAAAACGGGGGCTTCAGTGTATGGTCTGGCATTCAAAAGGCTTCAAAATCCACAAGAATCAAGGGGTTGAGAATTCTCCCCCAAAAAATCAGCGCCCGCGAAAAACATTCATCCTGGAACGAATCATCACCCCCAGCACCCTAGTCCCCGGTGGTGTGGATGACCATGACGCCCTGCATCAGATTCTCAACTCTCTAAGTTTTCTAAGTTTTGACCTTTCAGAGGCCCAAAAATTTCATCACACCCTAGTGCTGGGCCCAAAAATTTCATCACACCCTAGCCCACGCGACAAATTTACATTTCTTTGCAGATAGCGGTGCGGGTACTTGCCCAACTTCCCCCGATGGCGACTTGCCGCCGATTATTGACTTTGACCCCTTGGGCTTGTACTCTCCCCCACAACCGACACCAGGGCCCAACATTCAAGGAGCCTTTGATACCCTACCGCCCCCAATTATAGTGCCCGTAGATCCGCCTGGAACCAATAATAAAGTACCTACCGATTTAGGTGGCGCTTACACATTTACAGCCAAAACAGCATCAGGTAATAACGAAGCAGGTTCAGCGAATCAATACACCTTTGGCATCGCCAATTCCGAACTCAATTCCACAGATTCAGACACCGTACTTGTGGGAGTTTCAGTAGCCTCAAAAGATAATCAAGGACTACCTGAACTACCAGAAATAGGTGGACTCACACCAATTCTCACATCAACCAATACAAATAGTACCTATTCCCTATTTTCCATCAAGGCTTAAACCTGCTTAACTTCAACAGTGCATTGAGTAGCGCATACACTCTCAAACTAAACGTAGCAGGCGATATCAACAGCGACGGCCGAGTTGATACAACAGACAGACAACTGCTAGATAACGCCCTAGGCAGCACAGCAACAGACCCCAATTATACAATTAACCTCGACCTCAACCGCGATGGAATCATCAACTCAGTAGACCAAACTCTCCTCAACAACAACTTCGGCTTCATCACCAACAAACCACCAGTCACCTCCCCATTCTCAACCAACACCCATGCAGAATTAGAGACAATTATACCCTTAATCGGTAAAGCAACAGACCCCGAAAACGACCCCATCTCCTACAACACGCTCAACCCAATTAACGGTACTGTAAAATTCGATCCCATTACCAAAACAGCAACCTTCAAACCCACACCCGGATTCTCAGGTATCGCCAGCTTTGACTTCATAGCCAGCGACGGCTATAACACCGGAATACCAGCAAAAGTAACAGTCAACGTCAGCGGAGCTCCGCTACTTTCCTTAGACTTCGCCAATCGCAACCCTCAACTTTATCCAGGAGACAATACAAAATTGACAGTGATCGGAGACTTCGCCGACCAAAAAGGCGTAGTGCTGCCAGATTCTTACTTAACATACACATCATTAAATCCAGAAATAGCACCCATTGACACCTTCGGAAAAATCACAGGATTAGCCAACGGAACCTCAATTTTTACAGCCTCCCACAACAACATTCAAGCCGTGACTGCGGCGCGAGTAGGTGAAATGCCAATTCCTGCCAGCGATGATGAGTGGAATGCGCTACTGGCAGAGATTTACGGTTTGGATGTTTACCCGAAAGCAGTGACTTTAACAACAGGAGTAAAGCGCTCATTACTGGTAGGAATTGAAGGACTTACTGACTCTCCAGACCTAAAATTCGGCTCTACTGGCACTCGCTACTTCGTCAGCAACCCCAATGTATTGCAAGTGAATTCAGACGGCGTAATTACTGCTGTAGGTGAAGGAATTGCCAGCGTCACCGTCATCGATGGAGCAGCAGAAAAAGTAGTTCCAGTGCGCGTAGAAAAGCCTTTGATAGGCCCTGCTACTTTAGGAGTTGATGGCGGAGTCGTACAAGGCAGCGACGGCTCAAAAATAATGGTAGCTCCTACTGCCTTAACTCAAGATACAACAGTTAACATAACGCCACTTAGCAGCACTTCACTGCCACTGCCATTCCCCGACAGCATGGAGTTTGCTGGCGGATTCAATTTGGACTTGGGGAACACCCCCTTGAATCTACCCGTCCAGTTGGCAATTCCAGCCCCAGTTGGCGTACCAGTCGGCACCGAAGTTTTATTTATGCGGAAGGGGTCGCTACCGACTGGGGCTGATAGCTGGAACGAAACTTGGCTGATACAAGAATCAGGAGTAGTAGGTGCAGACGGCTACATCCGCACCACTTCGCCACCCTTTCCAGGCGTGACAGAAAGCGGGACTTATACAATTGGATTATTGCCCGCAGGAATGCCATCAGTCAGTTCAATTGTTAACGCCAGCACAAAAGCTAATTCAGGACTAATTAACCTTTCGACTAACCTTAACTTTGAGAATAGTTATTTAGGAGCAAAAACGAGTGGAATTGGTGCAGTCGCAGCCACAGAAAATCAATTCGAGGCAACAACATCACTATTAGCTTACTTAGCCCAATCTTCAAACCAGCCGCTGGAAATAATCGGAATTCCCAAAGTTGGAGAAACTGTCGTTACTAACGCTCAGGTACAACTCAATACACAAGGAGTTCCTACAGTTTCAGCAGTTATCAATGGGCCAGACAGTGGGCTAGCAATTCCCTTGGAACCGCCATCCTTGGAGTCGGCGCAACTAGAGTTCTCCAACAGCGAACCTGTAATATTCTTAACAGGTAGCAATTTCCTCAATGGACTCAACGGCAATCTGGGCGCGAGTTTCGGGGATTTGAAGGTTGACTTTAAGGTGGGAGGTAAGAGTTATTTTGGCACTGTTGTACCGGGACTCAGTAGTTCCCTGGGAGAAAACCGCTATAAAGTGGCGATAAAAGCTCCTATCAGCGTACCACTGGGCGAGTCGGAAATTGTACTCTCACGGCAGCAGAAAGAGCGTTTTGGCCCTGGCCCTGTTGATTCTGAGCTGGTTAAACGTTCGAGTTTTGAAGACCTCCAATTAAAGCCAGTATTTTCTGACCTAATACTGGTAGCACAGCGCTCTAGTGACAAAATTCAGGTAATCGACGCTCTCAGTTCAGTTCCGACCCCTCCAAGCGCGCAACAGAAGCCTCCCAAGGATTTATCGGTGGGGATACCGGGGACAACGGTAGGGACAACCTTAGACCGTCCGGGACTGTTAGCTGTCACCAGTAATGCGACTCGCGCCTATGTACCTTTGGAATATACGGGGCGGGTGGCGATGGTGGATTTGTTGGCGCGGCGTCCGGTTGATGCTGATGCTTCTACGGCGACTGTCGATGATATTAATTTGCCGAGTGGTGCATCTCCTGGGGCAATATCTATTGACCCTTGGGATAATTATGCTTACATCACGGACTCTAAACGGGGCAGCATTTATGTTCTGGATGTTAATCCAGACTCGCTAAGTTATAACCAAGTTGTTCAGACTATCCCAGTTAATGCGACATCAGGGCTGCGCCAGATTGCGATTAGCAGTGACGGGCGCAAGCTGTTCGCTACTGCGACAGATGGTTATATTTACGCTGTGAATATCGACCCAGAAGACAAACCGACGGTTCCGAATTCTAATCCCCGGAAGTGGGGGGAGCAAATTGGAAAGGTTTTGACTCCTACAGGGGCTTGGGGGTTGGCTGCAACTCCTGACCCGCTAAAAATGGTTTTTACTAATGGTAATCCGAACACAGACGGAAGCGGTTTTGGGGTGCTGACGGTGAGTGATGACCCTCTGAATTTGACTCCTACAACTGTCTACACGAATTTAACGCTGACTGATAATAACAATGTCTTTGAGGTGAATGAGGGGGTGGCTGTCACGATGACTAAGGACGGGAAGTATGCGTTTGTGGCCGGTCGTAATAGTAAAAAAATCCTTGAACCTAATGCTAATCCGCTGGCGGGGGGGAATATTGGGATTATTAAAGATCCGTTGGGGCCGAATCCGAAATTAGTGGCTGCTACTGAACCGGTGCCGGGGGTTTTAACTAATAATGTGACTCTTTCTGGTGATGGGAAGTATCTAATTGGCTCTTATCCTACGCTCAGTGGTGGCGGAAATGCTTACGTCTTTGATGTGGGGGAAATTATTAAGACTGTTGAAAATCCTGGTGGTAAAGATTTGACGAAGGTGGCTGTTGATAAGATCGATCCGAAGGTTGTTTCTAAGAGTTTTGCGACGGGTGGTAATCCTTTGGGGTTGCTTGTAGCGCAAAATTTTGAGGACATTCTGCTCAGAGAATTAGAACAGTTTGAAAGGCTACTCAGCGAACCGAATAATCTCAAACAAATAGACGATTTTCTTAAGCGTTGGATACTACCACACATACAGGGGAAATATCCTACCATAGAGCGAATACTGCGTCGGTTCGGGGAAACGGGTGATTGGACGGTGGCAGATACAGAAATCATAGCGTTACTTAATAAGGCAGTTGATAGGTATCGGTTTGATTCTTCTCGAGTAGATGGATCGGGACCTCATGGTGTCAGAGCACCAATTCCAGAAGATCGGGAAATTCATCTCATATTTCGTGGGGTGGCTGGGGGTGCTAATTTTGCTTGGTTTGCGCGTTTAGTAGGGTTAGGCAATTTTGAAAATTTGCCTAATGCAAGCCGACACATGAATCATTATTTGGAGAATTCTGGACAACCATTAACTATTGACATGAATGAATTTAGGAAAGTCCCTACTGTCAAACAAAACATAGATAAAGCAGTGGAAGAGGCTAAAAAAATCATCGCGAGAGCCAGAAAAAATAGCAAAAATCTACATCCAAACACATTGATTAGTGGTGTCCGACAACCTGGTCAGGTAAGAAGAGATGAATCGGAGGATTGGTTCTTTGCAGTGGGTGATTACAGCTACTGGTGGCAAGCCGATCCAGTTAGTGGTGAGATTACCGTACAAATCAGGGACAAATACAATTGGGATCAAACTAAAGACGTACAGATTCTGGGAGTTCCAATCAAGGATGAAATTCTGGGAAGTCTTCATCAAGCTGGGCTTGCCCAGGAATATGAAGTAAGAGGAGAATATAAGCAGCGTATTTAGGAGGATTATGTTATGAATAAAGCAGCGATTATTGCTATTGTTATGCTGACTTTATTACAGTTAGGTAGTTGTTCAAATGCAAATTCTACCAAAGTCTCTGAACCAGAGACTCAAGCATCCCAAATGCCTGTTGATATTGAAGAAGTACAGTCATTTACTCGGATTATCCTACCCAAAAGCTATCGAGATTTGCACGTTGACGATGACAAAGAGCGTAGCCGTATGATATCCATGCGATTCACAATGGATCGCTCTGAATTGGAAAAGTTTTTAACAACAGCAGGTTACAAGGGGAAGGTAAAACTTAATGATACTCGTGAACTGGGAACCGCTAACCTTGCCTGGAAACGGTGGTGGACACCAGACAAAGCCAAAAATTACTTGTCAGGTAGAATTAACCAGCAGAGCCAAGGTAAGCTTTGGCAAAGCCAAATTTTGATAGACCTAGTAAGTGAGCAAACTGTTACTGTCTATCTTCAAGTATTAGAGATATATGGAAGTTAATTGCTCCGGGAAAGACATGAATCTTTGATAGTCCCTTTTACGAGGATTATGTGATCAAAAAAGGAGCGATTATTACCAGTGTTATTCTGACTTTATTTCAGTTAAGTAGTTGTTCAATTGCAACTTCTACCAAAGTCTCTGAACCAGAGACTCAAGCATCTCAAATGCCTGTTGATATTGAAGAAGTGCAATCATTCACTCGGATTATTTTGCCCAAAAGCTATCGAGATTTGCACGTTGACGATGACAAAGAGCGTGGCCGTCTGATTTCTGTGCGGTTCACGATGAACCGCATAGAATTAGATAGGTTCTTAACAGAAGCAGGTTATGAGGGGAAGGCAAAACTTAATGATGGCCGTGAACTGGGAACCGCTCACTTGGCGTGGAAACGCTGGTGGACGCCAGACAATGCAAAGAACTACTTATCAGGTATAATTCGTGAGGATAACTCAGGTAAAGTCTGGCAAAGTCAGATACTGGTAGACCTGGTAAGTGAAAAAACTGTTATTGTGTACCTTCGGGTATTAGGGGTATACGGAAGTTAATTTATCTGGGAAAAACATCGAACTTTGATAGTCCCTTTGAGGAGCTTTAGGTTATGAAGAAAGCAGCGCTTATGGCCAGTATGATGCTGACTTTATTTCAGTTAGGTAGTTGTTCAAACGCAACTTTTACCAAAGTCTCTGAGCCAGAGACTCAAGCATCTGAAATGCCGGTTGATATTGAAGAAGTGCAATCATTTACTCGGATTACTCTACCCAAAAGTTACCGAGAATTGCACGTTTATGACAACAAAGAGCGCGGACGGCTGATGGCTGTGCGATTTACAATGGATCGTTCTGAATTGGAAGAGTTTTTGATAGCAGCAGGTTACAAGGGAAAGGTAAAACTTAATGATAGCCGTGAGCTGGGAAACGGTCAGCTTTCATGGAAAAAGTGGTGGACGCCAGACAATGCAAAGAACTACTTATCAGGTAGAATTCGTGAGGAGAACTCAGGTCTAGTCTGGCAAAGTAAGATGCGGGTAGACCTTGCAAGTGAGCAAACCGTTATTGTATATCTTCTGGTATTAGAGGCATCTTGATCTGTATGTGGACGATTCGGATGGGATCAAGGTAAAGAGGTAAACTTTTTAGCAGTGCCAATCAAAGATGAGGTTCTGGGAAGTCTTCATCAAGCGGGTCTTGCCCAGGAATATAAAGTAACAGGAGAATATAAGTCGCGTATTTAGGAGGATTATGTGATCAAAAAAGGAGCGATTATTACCAGTGTTATTCTGACTTTATTTCAGTTAAGTAGTTGTTCAATTGCAACTTCTACCAAAGTCTCTGAACCAGAGACTCAAGCATCTCAAATGCCTGTTGATATTGAAGAAGTGCAATCATTCACTCGGATTATTTTGCCCAAAAGCTATCGAGATTTGCACGTTGACGATGACAAAGAGCGTGGCCGTCTGATTTCTGTGCGGTTCACGATGAACCGCATAGAATTAGATAAGTTCTTAACAGAAGCAGGTTATGAGGGGAAGGCAAAACTTAATGATGGCCGTGAACTGGGAACCGCTCACTTGGCGTGGAAACGCTGGTGGACGCCAGACAATGCAAAGAACTACTTATCAGGTATAATTCGTGAGGATAACTCAGGTAAAGTCTGGCAAAGTCAGATACTGGTAGACCTGGTAAGTGAAAAAACTGTTATTGTGTACCTTCGGGTATTAGGGGTATACGGAAGTTAATTTATCTGGGAAAAACATCTACTTTGATAGTATCTTAAGCTGTTCGACATTCAAACTGCACTATTTGTGGCTCAGACCCCGTGGTGTAAAAGGTTCAAGCAATAATTTAAATGACTAACAGCTTACTAGAGCAACTAAAGCAAGCAAGCTTGCAACGAATCGACGGTCGCTGGCAACTGCTGGCAACTGCTGCTGGACACGAAGAAAGTATCTACCAGACGCTAGAAAGCCTGGATGTTAATGAGTTGCGACTAGATTCTATAAGAGCTTTGCCAGCGAGCTTAGTTGGAGATAGGATTATGGCTCTTTCTGTTTCCCAACCCCACCTAATCGGTGATTTGTTGAGTGAGTGGGAAAAGGAACCTCGCACTGGCGATCCTTGTATAGATGCTGGGTGCTTAAATGCAGCTATTAACACTGGCCGCAGGTTTCTTACTGTTGAAAATCCTGGTGGTAAGAACTTGGCAACGCTAGCCATCGACAAAGCTAATCCGAAGATTGCTGCTAATATTTTTGCGACGGGTGGTAATCCTTTGGGGTTGACTGTAGCGCAAAAACCGCCGAGTTTCAAGGCACAAATAGAGAAATTGTTGAAAGCAGGGGCGATCGGGTAGCTTTTAAAGCTAAAAGTAGCTTTTCAGGCTAAAAATGGCACGGGAGAAATCCCAAGACGGTTCGAGTCCGTTATTTGACAGCTCTGTTAAGCAAGTGTTTATAGCAGTTAAGAAGCTCGCGCAACTGTATCTCTCCCTGATTTGAGTGTGTTCCTTCGCTTTGCTTGCATTTGGTTTTCCTGCGGGGATTCTGGATTGGTGGGCAATCGGCATATTTGAGAATTGCTATCTTTTGCGAGATTACCTACGGGTGGTTTAGGAGAAGTGGTAACAATCTTAATCCAGTTTTGGAGGCTCTGAATGCCCGCATTTTAATTGCAAACACTTGCACTTGACAGAGTTAAAAAAATATTGTAGTATGTATGTTATAGATTGATTAAATAGCAATTATGGCAAATAAAGCTACATATAAATTGCACGTCACATCTGTATCTGCTGAGGGGCATCCAAAAAAAATACAATTGCACGGTTTAGCCGAATGCAATACCGCTGAAGAAATCGCTTTTGCAATGGGAATCAGCAGAGAAAAACTGCGCTTTTTGACATTAAACAGTCCAGCATCCACAATTACCCATTACACCCGCTTCAAAATCTCGAAAAAAACAGGAGAAGAAAGAAATATTTCGGCGCCTTGCCCCAACCTTAAGTCTGCTCAAAGGTGGATTTTAGATAATATTTTAGAAAAATTAGAAGTTCACAGTGCAGCGCATGGGTTTTGCAAAAAACGCTCGACAGTCACCAACGCTAAACCTCATGTCGGTGCAGATATCCTAGTTAAAATAGATTTGCAGGACTTTTTCCAGTCAATTTCATACAAGCGCGTCAAAGGATTATTTCGCGAGTTGGGTTATTCGGAAACTGCGGCAAACATTTTCGGATTGATTTGTACCGCTTTTGAAATAAAGGAAATAGAAAAAGAGGGACAAATTGATTATACAGCTTCAGGAGACCGTCATTTACCTCAAGGCTCCCCTGCAAGTCCTGCTATTTCAAATTTAATTTGCTGTCATCTGGACAGCCGGATCGCGATCGCGGCTAAAAATCTTGGGTTTTGCTATACGCGGTACGCTGACGATTTAACATTTTCGGGCTGTGGGGAAGCACCGCGCCGAATATCTAATTTGATGAGAGAAATTAAATTGATTATTGCTGCTGAGGGTTTCAGCATCAATCGCGATAAGACTAAAATTATGGGGCGATCCGTGCAGCAGGAAGTAACAGGTTTTGTTGTCAACACGCAATTAAATATATCTAAAAAAACTTTAAAAGCTTTTCGCGCGACGCTCTATCAAATAGAGCAAGAGGGATTGTCAGGTAAAAAATGGGGAAATTCAACTAATTTAATAGCCGCGATTGCTGGCTTTGCAAATTACGTGTCAATGGTCGATCCCAGCAAAGGATCGGAATTGCAATTGCGTGTCTATCGAATCAAGCAAAAATATGAAGGCAAATAATACCGCAATTACTAAATTATATAAAATTTTAGCTGACGGATTTTTCGTTGTGCTATGCTGGAAATCGAATAGTAAAAAAGTCACAAAGCTGTGGTTCGGGTTCTGTATGCCCGATCGGTGCGCTAACATTTGTTAACAGCGTATACCGCCCAGTGCTTTTAACTATTTCACCCCCGAAAGTTAGCTCGCTGGTAGAGCGATCGGTGTATCGCCGATTTGTAGTAGGTTCGATTCCTACACTTTCCAACACCCTGGCCCTGGGTACGGGCACCTTGTTTGGGACAAGGCGACAATTTAATGGTCTTGGGAAAAACCTCAATCCCATAAAACTTGTTTTGTGTTAATTACTCTGTGATGCAAGTGTTTGTTAGCAGTCAAGAAGCTAGTGCAACTGTATCTCTCCCTGATTTGAGTGTGTTCCTTCGCTTTGCTTGCATTTGGTTTTCCTGCGGGGATTCTGGATTGGTGGGGCGATCGGCATATTTGAGCATTACGATCTTTTTCGAGATTGCCGAAAGGTGGTTTAGCAGAAGTAGTGACAATCTTAATCCAGTCTGGGAGGCTCTGAATGCCCGCATCTGAACTGTAAACATTTGTACTTGCAGAGTTAAAAAAAATATTGTAGTATGTATATTACATTCAGAAACAAAAAGGCGATCGATGTTTAAATTAAATCTGCCTCGCTGGTTTCGTTTGCCCAAATTATCTATTGAAATTTCTATGTGGAAAACCTTTTATATCCAACCGAATCAAGTCGGAATCTTATATCACCGCAGCGATTTTAAGAAAGTTTTGCTGCCCGGTACATACACCTATTTTGGTAGCCATTGGAACCTAAAAAGCTACGATCTAAATCAGCCAGAAGCTAAGATTGACAACTTAGAACTGTTACTAAGAAACCACGGAACCGAATTACAAGAACATCTTTCGATTGTCAGAACTGCATTCAATCAAACAGCTTTAGTTCGTTTGGGTCAAAATTGGGTAACTGTTTTACCGAATCAATTGCGGGTATTTTGGCGCGGATTTATTGAAGTAGAATCTCATGTCTTCAATTTAGACGAGAATTTAGAATTGCCGGCTGAGTTTGTGCAAAAAGTGCGATCGCTCGCTTTGCAAGGACTGAAAAAATTTCAAATCTCCGAATACGAACTAGGTTTACTGTACGTGCAGAATAATTTTGTGCGCCCTCTAGAATCAGGAGAATATGCTTTTTGGTCTGTTGTGGATAAAGATGTCGTAGTTCGTAATCTGAGCCGAGTTATTCCCAATCCTGAATTTTTCCAAGAAAATGTCCTAATTGAAAAACATCCCGATTTTGTAGCAGCTTACTGTGAACTTGTGCAATTACTGGGAAATCAAATTGCCATTGTGCGCGATCGAGGAAAAGTTATTTCTGTTTTACCACCCACAAGCCGCAAGCTATTTTGGCAAGGTGTTGATGTGCAAATAATCGACATAAATAGAGATCTTCATTTAGAGCATAGTTTAATAGCTGAGTTGGTGGCTGGTTCCCCAGAAGCTCTATCAACCTGTGCCCAGTATTTGCACTTTTGTGAAGTTCCGGCACAGCACATTGGACTATTATATATTAACCAAGAGTTTCAATCGCAATTGCCACCAGGAATTCATGCTTGGTGGAAGTTTGGGCGCTCTTTTCAAACGGAAGTAATTGATTTGCGCTTACAAAATATTGAGGTATCTGGTCAAGATATCTTGTCAAAGGATAAAGTACCTTTGCGCTTGAATTTGACGGCTGGATACCGCATCCGAGATCCGCTGATGGCCAAAAATAGTTTGTCGGATATTACGGGATTTTTGTACAAGGAATTGCAGTTTGCTTTGCGTGGTGCGGTGGGGGAACAGACTCTGGATGGGTTGCTGGAGAGCAAAAGTGCGATCGATCGCAGTATATCTGAATACATCCGCGCTAAAACCACAGATTATGGTATTGAAGTCGATTCTGTGGGTGTCAAAGATATTATTTTACCTGGTGAAATTAAGGCGATTTTGAGCAAGGTTGTGGAAGCGGAAAAATTGGCTCAAGCAAATGGAGTTAGGCGCAGGGAGGAGACTGCTGCTACTCGGAGTATGTTGAATACTGCGAAGGTGATGGAGGATAATCCTGTGGCTTTGCGCTTGAAGGAATTGGAGGTTTTGGAACGGATTGCGGAGAAGATCGACCGGATTCAAGTTAATGGGGGCTTGGATAATATTTTGACGGATTTGATTCGGATTAATCGGGAGTGATATAGCAATTCTAAATCATTTGTGAATTTCTTACTCCCTCCCCTTAGTAAGGGGAGGGTTGGGGTGGGGTAAAAAATTTACGACTCCTGCAAGGATTGCTATAGCTATTTAGACTCGGCGATTGAAATCGCGTCTACACAAACGAAGCTATTTAGACTCGGCGATTGAAATCGCGTCTACACAAACGAAGCTATTTAGACTCGGCGATTGAAATCGCGTCTACACAAACGAAGTCCGCCTCCGCGGACTGAAAGAAAGAATAAAGAAATAAATTAACCCGAATTGGTATGATATTCTCGTAAATACCATATCTGCATAAAATAAGTAATTTAGATGAGCGCAATAGATTCTACTAAGCACCAAAAATCGAAAGCCCTGAAACTGGGTAGCCGCCGCCCCGCTAAAGAACTTTGCAGCGAGTGCGGTTTATGCGATACATATTACATTCATTATGTCAAGAAATCTTGTGCTTTCTTAACACAGCACATCGCAGAACTGGAAGCAGAGATTCACGGGCGATCGCGAAATCTCGACAATCCAGACGATTGGTATTTCGGAGTCAGTCAAAACATGATGGCCGCCCGGAAAAAAGAGCCGATAGAAGGCGCTCAGTGGACGGGAATCGTGAGCACAATTGCCATTGAAATGCTCGAAAAAGGCCTTGTAGAAGGCGTTGTTTGCGTCCAAACTACCAAAGAAGACCGCTTTCAACCGATGCCGATTATTGCGACAACTCGCGAAGAGATTCTCGCAGCAAAAGTCAACAAACCAACTCTCTCTCCCAATCTTTCTGTATTGGAACAAATCGAAAAATCTGGGATGAAGCGGCTGTTAGTAATTGGGGTGGGATGTCAAATTCAAGCTTTGCGAACTGTCGAGAAAAAACTGGGTTTAGAAAAGCTCTATGTTTTGGGAACTCCTTGTGTGGATAATGTTAGTCGCGCTGGGTTGCAAAAATTCTTAGATACGACTAGCCGTTCTCCAGAAACAGTTTTGTCCTATGAATTTATGCAAGACTTTAATGTTCACTTCAAACACGAAGACGGTTCTGTGGAAAAAGTGCCGTTCTTTGGATTGAATACTAAGGAATTGAAAGATGTTTTTGCTCCTTCTTGTTTGAGCTGTTTTGATTATGTCAATTCCTTGGCAGATTTAGTTGTGGGCTACATGGGTGCACCTTTCGGTTGGCAGTGGATTGTGGTGCGAAATGATACTGGACAAGAGATGTTAGACTTGGTAACGGATCAGCTAAACACTCAGCCGGTGATGTCTCAGGGAAACAGAAAAGAGGCTGTGCAGCAAAGCATTCCGGCTTATGAAAAAGGGGTGACTTTGCCGATGTGGGCGGCGAAGTTAATGGGGGTTTTTATTGAGAGAATTGGGCCGAAGGGTTTGGAATATGCTAGGTTTTCTATTGATTCTCATTTCACTCGCAATTATCTGTACGTGAAGCGGAATTACCCGGAGAAATTGGAGGATCATGTACCGGAATTTGCTAAGCGGATTGTGGGTCAGTATAAGTTACCTGACGTTTAGTTGATGAGGGTGTCAAGGATGGAAGTATCCGAATCATCCAGGGTGCATCTCAATGAGTGCAAATATATTCGTAGGGGCGAAGCATGACGGCTGTAAATCTTTGGTTATCACTAATAAATTGTCTGCGGTCATGCTTCGCCTATGCACAATCGGGATGCTCCCATCATCCAAATAAAAGTAGGGTGCGTAGCCTGAAACGATGATGGCGATGTGCCGGGATTCAGTAGCGACACACCTTACGGAATTAATAGGATTTGCTATGAGCCGCCGGCAAAGACAACTGAGGTGGAGTTTTAGGATAGTTTATTTCGCCGGAAATCACCGCCGGTTCTTGGGAAAGTAAAAACTCACGAATTACCCTAGCCACTGCTCTTTGAGCTAAACCGCCTACTACTTGTTGGCCCATATTTTGCACTTCTGGTTTCACTAACAACTGGGGAAGTAGTTGTAATACTTTCATGCTGTCAAAACCGGGGGTTGATTGCAAAATATCCCAAATTCGTTTGATGTGTTCTAGGTTTTTTTGTTCCGTTTGTGAAACCATCGGTGGATTTGGTTTGACTCCAAACCATTCGCCGACTACTGATTTAGCATTAGCAAAGGCGTTGTTGGAAAGTGTGTCGAGACTTTTGACTAATTCCAGGACTATGCGATCGCGAATAAAGTCTCCTCTTTGAGAAAATAAATAGTCTAATGCTTGGTTCAGGATTTTGCTGATGTCGTAGTCTTCACTATCGCGGGCATTGTTGAGTAAGTTTTCTAACCGATTCCAGCGGAATTCTCCTTGTTTGAATAACAACTCTTGCAGAGATGTTCTCAATTCTGGTGCGGGGTCGCTTAACAGCCGTTTTGCGACGTAGGGATAGGCTTTGCTGAGGACTTTAAATTCGGGGTCAACGTTGATTGCAATGCCTTCTAAGGTGACGAGCGATCGAATAATCAAAGCATAGTAGGCTGGAACTCGGAAGGGATATTCGTACATCACTGCCGATAGTTCGTCTGTAATGCTTTTGAAATTGAGTTCGGCGACGCTAGCACCTAAAGCATTGTTAAACACTCTAGCCAAGGCGGGAATAATGGGTGTTAAATCGGTGTCTGGTGTTAAAAAATCTAACTTGACATAATCTTTGGCTAAACCTTCAAAGTCGCGATTCACTAAATGGACTACAGCTTCTAATAGGCCGTATCTTTGATATGGTTTCACTTCGCTCATCATGCCGAAGTCGAGATAAGCTAACTTACCGTCGGGAGTTGCCAAAAGATTGCCTGGATGGGGGTCAGCGTGAAAAAACCCGTGTTCCAGGAGTTGTCTGAGGGAGCATTGCACTCCCACTTCAATTAAGTAAGGAGCGTCGATTCCTTGAGCTTTGACGGCTTCTAAATTGGTGAGTTTGATGCCGGTGATCCACTCCATTGTCAAGACGCGGCGGCGGGTATATTGCCAGTAGATACGGGGAACGTAAATATCTTTAAGGTGGCCGTAGAGTTCTCTAAAACGTTCGGCATTTTGTCCTTCGTGGGTGTAGTCCATTTCTTCGTAAATGCGTTCGCCCAATTCGTCCATAATTCCTGCGAGGTCGCTGCGAATCATTTTGAAGTTGTTTTGTGCCCACAGTGCGACGCGCCGCAGGATGTAGATGTCTAAACCAATGTTTTCGGCTAAGCCTGGTCGTTGGACTTTGATCGCGACGGTTTCTCCGGTTTTGAGTTTGCCTTTGTAGACTTGTCCGAGAGATGCTGCGGCGATGGGATCGGGGCTGATTTCTGCGTAGATTTCTCTGGGGTGGGCACCCAATTCTTCTTCTATAAATCTATATGCTACTTCGTTGGGAAAGGGTGGTAATTGGTCTTGCAGTGTTGTGAGTTCTTCTAAATATGCTGGCGGTACTAAGTCGGGTCTGGTTGAAAGTGCTTGTCCGATTTTGATGAAAGCTGGGCCTAGTTGACTGAGAATTTCTCGTAGTCTGGCGGCGCGACGCTTTTCGTTGGTGGCGGTGCGGCCTGTTTTGCCGTCGAACCATAAACTGAAGGTAAAGCCGAAAAATGTCCAAATCACACTCAGTAGTCTTCCCCAGACTTCTAGAGGGCGATTTTGGTATTCGGCTGCGATCGCCACTGGATCGTATCGAACAGCTTCTCCGGCTAACTCGAAAGCTATGTCTCTGGCTGATTTGAGGACTTCGGAGGTTACGGTGTCTGTCTCTATTGCTACTGGTACTGCTGGCAGGGGAATGGTGTTTGCATCTTTGAGATTGCCGAGTACAGGCTGAGTCGCAGAATTTGCATAAGTTGGCGGGGAGGCTGGCGATACAGTCTTGACATTCATAACTCAGACCTAGTGTGAAGCATTGTAAACATATTGTAACAATTTAAGGATGAAGGAAGACGGAAGAGTCAAAAAGGAAAAGGAAAAAGAAGATTTTCGTAACTGCTACTCGTGGCTTAAGTTGAGGAGTCGATCGCGAATTCCTGACAGTTGCAATTGGGTGCTGACTGGCGATCGAGGTTGAGGTATTTCCGTATTGGGCCAGTGGGCTAAGTCGTTACAGGGACAGCACTCGGCCGGCATTCCCGAATCCCGCAAGGGTACGGGCATGGCACAACGGGCGCAGGGACTGATTTCCCAAGCAGGTGTCAGTAGTTCGCCTATGGTTTCCTTTGTGCCTTCGAGATAACAGTCTCCGCTGTCGGGGGAGACTATTTTTTGCCAGCATTCTTCAAATTCTTGACTGTAGCGATCGCCCGTAATTACTGGTTTGGGCAGCAGTGCTTCGGAACCGTTGCGAATTAATACTTTTTTGCCTAGCTGAAACCAGTAAGCAATATATTTTCTCACTTGATATTCTGATGCCATAAGCTTTTATTCAACCTTTCAAGCAATTGTTTATTGTAGACTTTCCTGTTTCATTTTTAACCTATTTTAGCAACAATAAAACTTCCTCCTTAAGGGGTATGTCTGGAAACAAAGTCTTGATTTTGTTTGGCAATTTAGGTCCTGTGGCTAGGGAGATATTTATGGAGGAATAATTATCTCAGGTAGAGTTTTTTGTGAAGGTGGAGTATTTATCTGATTTTAACTCATTGTGTGGAGTTTGAAACTTATATTTTCTCTAAAGTCGATCGCCCGTCGGAGTGTTATTTGGTAGCGGGAAGCCTTGTACCCAGAGCGGTGAGATTCAAGGCGTAACCTCCGGTGGCGAGATAAACACCATCGGCGATCGCCCCGATGTGGCGGACAAGAGTGCCGAGGCGATCGCGAAATAGCCTTCCCGCTGGATAAGCAGGCACTACTCCCCATCCGGTTTCCTCTCCTACCAAAATTACATCGGCCATGGCGGAGTGTAAACTAGCAAGGAAATCTTGTTGTGTCTGTTCCCAAACAGTGGCTTCTTGTTCCAAAAGATTTGCCGTCCAAGTTCCTAGGGAATCAATTAACAAGCAATTTGAGCGATCGGTCGATCGTACAACTGCTGACAATTCCCGGAGCACTTCTACAGTTTTCCAATCAGGCGGACGGCGATTTTTGTGACGCTCAATGCGATTTTGCCATTCCGTATCTGCCTGGTTAACTTCGCCTGTAGCCACATAAATTACTGATTTTCCAGAATTTACTGCCATAGTTTCTGCCCATTCACTTTTGCCCGATCTGGCTGGTCCGGTTACTAAGACTATTTGTCTTGAACCACGGATTTTAGTCATTAGTTAATTGTTATGTATGGGTGGTTATTTGTGGGTAGTTATTTCTTAGTCTAATTTACCTTGAGTAATTGCCAAGAGTCATTTTTAAGGGATAATAACATTAATGAGACAAGATCGGACTAACTCGATCGACAACCCTAGCAATTCCTATGCTGTTATTTATGTCAAAACCTCAGATATCAGCAATAATTTGTACCCACAATCGTCACAGCTATCTAGGTGCTGCGATCGACAGTTTACTGGTGCAGGATTTTCCTGACAACTTTGAAATAGTCGTAGTGGATAACGCTTCTAGCGATTTTGAAACTCCTGGTAGCTCAAAAACACGAACCCGCCAAGTGGTAGAAGCAAGACTCCCTAATCCCCTACTCAAGTACATTTGGGAACCCGAACTAGGTTTGTCCGTAGCCCGCAACAGGGGCGCAAAGGAAGCTGGCAGTGAAATTTTAGCCTATCTCGATGACGATGCCGTGGCCGAGTCCGATTGGCTCAGGGTGCTATACAGTGCCTATCAAAGCAATCCAAAATTGGCCGTAGCCGGTGGTAAAGTCAATTTGCTGTGGCCTTCTGGAGTCAGCCCTCCCAACTGGCTGTCCGCCGGATTAGCCCAAAATTTGGGAGCATATGATTTAGGAGAAAAGTGCATCTACATAACGGTAGCCGGATTAACTCCCAGGGGTGTAAACTACTCAATCCGACGCTCTTTTTTACAACAAATTGGCGGTTTTGATGTCAAACTCGGTAGAATCGGCAACAAATTGTTGTCAAATGAAGAATTGCGGGCCACAGAACTAGCATTAGAGCTAGGTTGGCAAGTAATCTATGTACCGGAGGCTTTAGTGCTTCACAATGTAGATCCCTCGCGACTGCACAAAGCTTGGTTTATCGAGCGCGGGTGGTGGCAAGGCATCAGCGAGTGTTACCGGGAACAATTGTGCGATCGAGCCGGTATCAGTCAGCTTTGGCGCGGGGGCGAAAGAATACTCAGGGGTGCGTACAAGTCTTTTAAATACATTAAAAACCCAGGACTGCGCTTTGAAAATTTGGTTTTTGTCTGGGGTCAAATTGGTTATTTAAGTGCAGCCGTCCGTGGCATAATTTTTCCACCGAAATCGACCCAGAGGCATTAGGCTATAGGCAATATCCTTCGCTGTGTAGGGTTCCGCGGCGGTACCGATCGCAATTTTATCAAAAAATTGGGTTGAAAACCCCGTCCTTAAGGACGGCTTTAATTCTTTGGTAGATTTTACCGAGCCTGTTAGAATGGAATAGTAAAACAAAGGACAAACAATGAAAGCAAGATTCCAATACAGATTCTATCCTACCACTCAACAACGCCAAAGTTTAGCGCAGTTGTTTGGTTGCGTGAGAGTTGTTTGGAATGATGCCTTAACTCAAAGCAAGTCAGGCAAATATCCCGGCTACAATACTCTATCCAAATCTCTAACTCTATCTAAAAAGACAGAAGAGAGAGCCTGGTTAAACGATGTATCATCCGTGCCATTACAGCAATCCCTCAAACAATTAGATGTTGCTTACAAAAACTATTTTGACTCTCTAAAAGGGAAAAGGAAAGGCAAAAAAGTCGGTCAACCCAGGTTCAAAAAAAAGACTAACAGTCAATCTGCAACTTTTGTCAAATCGGGTTTTTCTATCAAAGGTGAGTCCGTCTATCTGGCAAAAATCGGAAATGTTAGTCCTATCTGGTCGAGACAACTGCCATCAAACCCTAGCTGTGTCACAGCAATCAAAGACTGCGCCAACCGTTATTTCCTGAGCTTTGTTGTAGAGATTAATTCCGATATTGTCGAAGCTAAAAACCACAGCATCGGCATCGTTCTGGGCATTAAAACCTTTGCAATGATGAGTGATGGAACATCAGCCCAAAGTCCAAACTACAAAAAACTAGACCGAAAGATTCGTAAACTACAGCGCAAGCTAGCAAGACAATCCAAGGACTCAAAACGCAGAAATAAAACTCGGATTCAAATAGCCAAACTGCACAATCAAATTGCAGATACCCGTAAAGACTTTTTGCACAAACTGTCAACCAAAATAGTTAGCGATAACCAAGTAATTGTTTTGGAAGATTTGAACGTGTCTGGTATGGTCAAAAATCGGAAACTTGCCAGGGCGATTAGCCAACAGGGATGGTACGAGTTTAGGACTTTATGCGAGCGTCAGTCTGAAAAGTTTGGCAGAGAGTTTAGGGTAATTAGTCGCTGGGAACCAACAAGTCAAAGCTGTTCAAATTGCGGTTTTAGATGGGGAAAATTGGATTTAAAAATCCGCTCGGTTCAATGCTTGAATTGCGGTATCGAACACGATCGCGATGAGAATGCAGCCAAGAATATAAACAAAGTCGGGATAGGGCATTGCCACGACTCTAAACGGACACAGAGAGAAGGTAAGACCACTTGTGGCACATCTCCGTGAAGTGTCAAGAATCCCCGCGCGTTCACGCCGGGGAGTATGTCAACCATCACAACTCGACCGCATTCAGTTTTAACCACTCGATTATGACCTCTAGTCCATCCAAGATTCCGGTTTCGGTTCTCATTCCGGCAAAAGACGAAGAACTTAATCTACCTGCGTGTCTGGCGAGCATTGCCAGGGCCGATGAAGTTTTTCTAGTTGATTCCCAAAGTAGCGATTTAACGGTAGAAATCGCCATCAGTAGTGGCGCAAAAGTAGTGCAATTCTACTTCGATAACCGCTGGCCAAAAAAGAAAAATTGGTCTTTAGACAACCTGCCCTTTCGTAACGAATGGGTATTAATTGTCGATTGTGACGAGCGGATTCCCCCAGAACTTTGGGATGAAATTGCCGAAGTCATTCAAGACCCCAATTTAGAGGGTTACTACCTCAATCGCAAAGTTTTATTTTTAGGACAATGGCTGCGTTACGGAGGTAGATATCCAGACTGGAACTTGCGTTTGTTCAAGCATCAAAAAGGTCGTTACGAAAATCTGGGGACTGAATCCGTACCCAATACTGGCGACAACGAAGTTCACGAACACGTCATTTTAGCAGGTCCAGTGGGATACTTAAAAAATGATATGATTCACGAGGATTACCGCGATTTATTTCATTGGATAGAAAGGCACAACCGCTATTCTAATTGGGAAGCTCGTGTTTATTACAATATTATTGAAGGGCGGGACGACAGCGGCACTATTGGTGCTAACTTATTTGGAGATGCAGTGCAGCGTAAGCGATTTCTCAAAAAAGTTTGGGTGCGGCTGCCTTTGAAACCAATGCTGAGATTTATTTTATTTTACTTTATTCAGCTCGGCTTTTTGGATGGAAAAGCTGGCTATATTTATGCAAGGTTATTGAGTCAGTATGAGTATCAAATTAATGCAAAACTTTACGAATTGCGTTGTTGTGGGGGTCAATTGAATGTGGCAGAACCCCAGCCTAATTTGTCACCCCCGGTGGTTAGAAGTCAGGAGACAGAAGTTAAATCACCGTGAGATTTTGCACTGCAAACATACTTTTTTATAATTAATAATCCCCAATCAAAAAACATAAAACCCAGCTCCCGACTGCTTTAACAAGCCGGGGAACTAACTTTGGTTGTGTATAGTTTTTGATACTGTAGGGGCGGGTTTCACGAAAAATATTTGAAGCTAGCCCAGGGATAAATAAACCCGCCCCGCCTTTTTTTGATTCCTAAACCAGCATGAAATTCGCAGATGTTATCTGATTGGCATTGACTCCAGCCATAACACCTAACTGCTCCCCTGTCAAGAGATTTTTGATGATAGTTCCCTGAGTATTTTGAGTCATTTCCAACTGACCAAAACTCAAACCACCGCCTAATCCCATCAAATCTTGACCCAGGGTAAAATCAGCGATAATATCAAATCCTTGACCCGCTTTTAAGACAAAGATATCATTGCCGCTACCGCCAATCAAACTATCATTCCCCAAACCTCCGTCAAGCAGATCGTCGCCTTTCCCACCAGTGAGAGTATCGTTATCAGCGCCTCCGAACAGAGTATCATTTCCGGCACACCCTCCCAGGATATCTGCTCCAGCGTCACCGTTGATTAAGTCATTACCTACACCGCCGCAGAGGGTATCATCTCCATCCTGTCCAAACAGGTTGTCATCACCTTGACTGCCAAGCATGATGTCATTACCTTTGCCTCCATATAAGGTGTCATTATCCTTGCCACCATCGAGGAAGTCATCATCTTTGTTGCCATAAATGATGTCAGTACCTTCGCGACCATGTAACAAGTCATTGCCTTTGCCTCCATACATTAAATCATTGCCAGATTCGCCAAGGATGATGTCGTTTCCTTCATCTCCATAGAGGATGTCATCGCCCTTACCGCCGGTGATGAAGTCGTTGCCTTGGTTGCCGTTAAAGATGTCGTTGTCGGCTCCACCATATAGGTTGTCATCGCCGGATTTGCCATCGAATATATTGCCAGTGTTGCTCCCCAGTAATTCATCGTTTTGGGTAGTGCCTATTTGAATTGCCGCTCCACCGATGATGGTGTTTTCAACTGCATTGGGTTGATTGAATTTGGGATAGGTAATTCGATCGCAGATGCAGTCATCGTCTGAGAGCTTATTAGTTATTGCCGATGGTGTCGGTGTTTCCGATGTTGTTGCTGATGGTGTTTCTGATGGGGTCGAAGTGGTCTTTGGTGTCGGTGTTACCAATGGAATCGGTGTCGGTTTTCCTGATATCGCAGTGGTGGATGTTGGTGTGTCGGTGACGGGGGTGGTGCCGGTGTCGTCAGAGGTAGGTGCCAGAGGATCGACGATCGGGTCTTTGAGAGCGATCGTCTCGACAACGGGGCGAACAGTAGGGTCATTAACCTTCACCTTCTCCATCCGAGCCAGAATCGCCTCTTTATTGTTTTGAGCGAGGAACTGTTCAACTGTCACAGTTCCCGCCGCCAAATCGGACAAACCGACAGCTATTTGACCCACAGACACCGCTTGCAACTTGGTGATGTCGAGGGCAATATCTTTGATGGGGCGACCGCTAGCGAGGACATCCTTGACTATTTGATTGCCGAGAGCCATGATTTGAGACGCAGCAGCCGCACTAGCAACCAGTTGTGTCGGGTTGATTTTGGGGTCAGACTCTGCTGCTTTGGTAATGGCTCCTTGAAGGATAGCCAAGATGGTTTCTGTTTTACCTAAATCAACAGCAGCGCCACCCTTGAGTTGATTTGCGATCGCCCCGATACCACTAAATGCGAGTTGACCAACTGCTGTTTCCGAAACTCCCTCAATGAATTTCGCTGTCTGGACGATCGTGTTCTGCACCATAATCATCGACCCAAAAACCGATACACCATTCGCGTCCCCCTTGGCGATCGCCTCCAGAGGGTCATAACTACCCAAGTCAACTCCTGCGGGCAATCCTAACGCTGATTTCACCTGAGTTTCCGCTGTTGCTGGGTCAAGGCCTTGCTGCACCATAGAGGCGATCGCCGTCGTTAAAGGTGTCACGACTTTTGACTGTAGGGTAGAAGTGAGTGGCGTAGCCATCGGCAAACCAGTGGCAGCATCCACCCCGCCGATGATGTCCATACCTCCCATGAGAACAAACTGGCCTTCGGTGTAGTCAATTTCACCATTTTTGTTGGTATCAAACTTTTCGACATCCACGTTCAGATCGAAGCCACCATCCGCCGTGGTAATCGTAAAGGGTTCATCATTATCCAACACCCCGTTTAAGTTGGCATCGAAGAACACCTTACCGCTAGAAATGTAACCGTCGATGATTTTATTATTGCTGTAGTATTTCCTGACTGTCTCTGTGTTAAGCGTTGTGGTAGTTGGTAAAACACCTGTAGCTCCGAACACTCCCAGCAAATTATCAGCGGTGGAACCAGTGGTTTTGGTGACGGTAATGCTTTGGAGCATTTTTGCTGAGTCGGGCTGGAATCTAAACCCGAATATGGCAGGATCGTTGGCATCTTGATAATTTGTTCCACTTGTATCAAGGCTGCGATCCATGCCGTCGATTAGATAGTAGTTGAAAGATGATTGAGTGGGAATTTCCTCAAACCAGTCGGGAACAGTAGCGCTCTTTATTTCAGTGGTGCCATCACTATAGTTAAATTGCACATTCATCCCCGCCGTGCCATTTGTACTGGTGGCAAACAGGTGGATTTGTGAATATTTGTTGGGCGTGACTGGGAAAGTAAAGGATGTGTTGTTAGTCGTGATGACTTTGGCGTTGTTGCCGTTATTGGTGTTGTTGTAGCCTAGCTGAACGTCTTCATGGTAGCTATTGGCAGGGAAAAAGCCGTCGTCAGGCAAACCGTTGCCATTCGCACCGTTTTTAAACGTTGCAAAGGACTGAGTAATGAAGGTTTCACCCGAAGGAGTCACTCCGTCTTGTGTGGAGTCTGTGACTCCCCCCGTCCGGTTGACAATGACATCGCGATCGAAGACTGAGCTCAGGTTGAAATTTTCAACTGTAGTGTCAGGCTTAAACGCGAAATTCTCAACCCCACTCACGATTTTGACATCGCCATTCGGAGCAACAATTCGCCATCCAGTCGGTGTCTCGGTGAACTTATAGTCTTCCTTCTTGCCGACCAAGAGCGAGGTATCGTTGCCAGGACCACCGTTAATGGTATCGTTACCAGTCCCAGGATCGAGGTAATCGTCGCCATCGCCGCCCTCTAGACTGTCATTACCTTCTCCACCATTCAGAGTGTCATTGCCTTGTTGACCATCAAGAACATCGTCGCCAGCCTTACCAGAGAGGGTATTATTCTGAGCATCGCCCGTGAGTGTGTCGTTATTACTCGAACCAATGATATTTTCAATCGAAAGTAATTGATCTGCGTTGCCTCCGAAAGTGGCTTTGCCAGAGGTTAAATTTGCTACAACAGAAACCGTAGAAAATCTGTAGTCGGCAGTATCAGTACCGGAACCTCCATCAAGGACATTACTGCCATTGCCACCAGAGAGCGTATCGTTATCTCCCTCACCGTTGAGATAGTCGTTACCCTCTCCACCATCGAGGATATCTTGACCAGACCAAGCGTAGAGGCTGTCGTTTCCTGCTTCTCCCTTGAGGATGTCATCGTCCTCATGACTATAGAGCTTATCGTTACCCTCACCACCATAGAGGTAGTCTTTACCCCCAAAACCCTCAAGGAAGTCATCGCCCCCTCGACCAAACAGCGTGTCATTACCTGTATCACCATCTAGAGAGTCGTTCCCGTCAGCACCATCGAGGTAGTCATCGCCCGAAGCGCCCAAGAGTTTGTCATTGCCATCCCCACCATTGAGAACATCATTACCATCCCCACCATTGAGAACATCGTTGCCCTTTCCACCAAAGAGATAATCATTGCCCTTTCCACCTTCAAGGGTGTCATTGTCCCGGCTACCGTCATAGGTTTGTCCCTGTTTTCCGTTGTCTTCGCCATAGAGAACATCGTCCCCATCTCCACCTCGGAGCAAATCGTTATCTTGCTGACCATAGAGAACGTCCTTGCCATTACCACCATCAAGGGTGTCAGAACCCTCATAGCCGTGGATCTCGTCGTTGCTATCCCCACCCTGAAGGGAATCATTGCCCGTGAAACCATAGAGACGGTCATTACCAGGCCCGCCATCTAAAAAGTCATTGCCCTCCCCGCCATCAAGAAGGTCGCTGCCGTCACCACCGTACAGGTAATCGTGATCCTGGTCACCATACAGCAAGTCATTTCCCTCGTCGCCATAAAGTGTGTCTTTGTCGAATCCACCTTGGAGTTTGTCATTTCCCCTCCCACCGAACAGGCTATCAGTATATTCATCGAAGTTGAAGTGGGGGTAGAACGGACCACTATATGTATTATTAAAGTAGGCCCGGTCATCAATAACACCCTCTGGATCTCCCTTGAGAATATCGTCACCATCCCCACCATAGAGAGTGTCCCTGCCCCAACTACCCTCTAACAGGTCATTTCCCTCGTCGCCAGACAATTTGTCGTCGCCATCGTTACCTTCGATTTTGTCATTGCCAGACCAACCTTCTCCTGTGTCATTGCCACTCCCCAATACGAGCCAGTCATCTCCACCTCTACCTCGAACATAGTCATTACCTTTCTTTGCGTCAAAGAAGTCGTTCCCATCATTCAGCCATACGTCATTGGAATTATCCAACGGGTCTTTACCTCCCAATCCGAAAAACTTAAGCGCACTGTCAAACCCACTTGTAAAAAATTCACCAACTTTATTGAAGGTATCGAGTACACCTGATGAAAGACTATTAAATCCATTAACTACACCATCAACGGCAGCATTTACAGCCTGAGTGACTGTACCCAGGGTATCGCCCATCACACCTTCAAACAAATCTTCGACACTTCTCAGAGGAGCGAGTGATAGGGTATATTCTTTACCGCCCAGCGCCCCAGCCTTAATCTTTAATTTCACCTCGGAACCACTAGGTTTACCATCCGAGGTAATCGTAAGATCTGCACCAATATTACCAAGTACGGGGAGATCGACGCCTATACTACCTGTAACGTTTAGCTTGCCGTCCTTGATGCTGATGTTGGCATTGGCAAGCTCTCGACCTAAAATTTTGGCTCTCCCTCCGATTTTTATATCGGTTGCATTTTTGATATCAATTATTGCGTTCTCGATTGAGAAGGCTCCGAATAAGTCAAGATTTCCTTGAACTTTTAGCCCATTACTATCAACATTGATTTTGGCTCCGGCAATTTCTCGCCCGAGAATCTTCACCGAACCCGATCCACTGGCCGTCTTCTTGGCAATATCAACTGAAAAATCGTTAATATCTAGTGCTACGACTCCAAAATTCAAATCAAAATCTTTGATTTTGGCACTCGTACTTGTAAACTCAACGTTCGCTTTAGCAACGGTCTGGCCAAAAATCACAAGTTGCCCATCACCTTTAAGGTATTGTTCAGTAGGACTGACCTTGACTGCAAAATCCAAAGTCTTATCGTTAGGACCATCCGCACCTGTAAGCTTCAAAAATTCCCAGTCAATTTCATCAATCTTTAAAAATCCCTCTAAACTTGGGTTGCTTGTATCGTAGGGATTCGCGTTAAAGCTTAGAGTAGCTTTTTTTCCCCAAGCCTCTACCTGACCATTGATGCCAAGACCTTGTGTTAATTCCTTGCCAGCAATTTTTGTGGGAAAAGGTACCATCTTGACGAGTGGATCGAATTCTGTATCTGCATCAGACCCATCGATAGATACAATCTTTACATCTAAAGTATCCTTCAAAAAAGTTTCTGCTTTTTGGAAAAACTCGCTTTTCTTACCCAATTGCTTAAGGGCATAAGAGCCAATTGGCCCACCAGCCCAAAGTGTAACCAAGCTGACTGGTTCCTTCGCCGTTAATTCCAAAGCAAATTTATCAGGATTATTGACATCTACTAAGAAAGCGGTATTCAGATTTAAATCACCAAATTTTAGATCTCCCCGGAATCCAACATTATCAACCCAGGGTATTACATAAGTCCCACCCAGTTGGAAACCTAGACTACTAATTTCTGCATCAGGTATGCCAAAGGGATTTTTCCAGCTATTGCTTGCATCGAGTGCAAACGATCCTGTGAGAGAGGTGGGATCTAACGCAATGTTTCCCGAAAGTGTTAAGTCAGGTTCGTCGTTTTGGAAAGGATCGTACCCTTTAAGAATTAGATTCCCTCCAATCCCAAAACTCGGTTGCCCCTTTTGTAGACCCCCGTTCAGGTTCAAGCCTTTAAGGATTCCACTGAAATCACCTGTCTTGAATAGTGTGATATCAGTCCCTAAATCTGCTTGGACACTCGCTCCCGATGAATTGACTTCAGCATTAAGGGTAACATTCTTAATGCCCAGTTTTGTGTTGATGAAATCAAAGAAATTATTTTTGCCATCATCAACTCCAAAGTCCAATGCCCCAGAAGCTATGTATTTAGTAGAGCCACTAGACTTGTCAATAGTAAAACTGGGACTGCTCAGAGGTGGGGTGATTTCATCTGCAAGGGTTTTAATGGCATCAACAGGAATTTTTTTGACGAGATCCTTTAAAGAGGCATTCTTCGGATACCCAAATTTAATCGTGTTTTTAGAGAGACTAAAACTTACGCTCTGTCCGTCCATCTCTCCAGCAAACTCATAAACAGCAGTGGGCTTGCTGGTATCAATTTTTATGCTGGGGTTCTTTACCGAGCTCTTTAATATGTCATCCGGTATGAGAGCACTGCTAATGTCAGCCTTGCTTAGCAGGTTTGCCAGAGAAACATCCCCCAGATAAGTGACTGTAACAGCTTGACCTTTTTGATACCCCAAGGTGACTGTTTGACCGCTGATGGTGCCGGTGAACTCATAAGCAGAAGGGGACTTGCTGGTATCAATTTTTAAGCTGGGATTGGTGAGAGAGCCGGTTAAGATCGCACTGCCTCCAGTGTCGGTAACTCCCACAGTTTTCAGCAGGTCAGCTAGAGATACATCCCCTTGATAACTAGCGGTAACAGCTTGATCTTTTTGATATCCAAATGTGACTGTTTTGCCATTGATGTTGCCCGTGAACTTATAAGCAGGAGAGGACTTGCTGGTATCAATTGATAAGCTGGGATTAGTGATGGAGCCAGTTAATATGGAACTTCCATCAGTCGCGCTCACTCCAACTTTTTTGAGCAGGTCAGCTAGAGACACATCCCCTGTATATTTAGCGGTAACAGCTTGACCTTTTTGATATCCAAAGGTGACAGTTTGACCACTGATATTGCCGGTGAACTCATAAGCAGAAGGGGACTTACTGGTATCAATTTTTAAGCTGGGAGCGGTGATAGAGCCGGTTAAGATCGCACTGCCTGCGGTGTCAGTAACTCCCACAGTTTTGAGCAGGTCAGCTAGAGACACATCCCCTGTATATTTAGCGGTAACAGCTTGACCTTTTTGATATCCAAAGGTGACAGTTTGACCGCTGATGTTGCCGGTGAACTCATAAGCAGAAGGGGACTTACTGGTATCAATTTTTAAGCTGGGAGCGGTGATAGAGCCGGTTAAGATCGCACTGCCTGCGGTGTCAGTAACTCCCACAGTTTTGAGCAGGTCAGCTAGAGACACATCCCCTGTATATTTAGCGGTAACAGCTTGACCTTTTTGATACCCAAAGGTTACAGCTTGGCCACTGATCTTGCCGGACAATTCATAAGCAGGAGAGGACTGGCTGGTATCAATTGTTAAAGTGGGAGCGGCGATGTCGCCATCTAATATGACACTCCCGTTGGCGACAGGAACTCCAAGGGCTTTCAGCACATTATTGAGAGATCCAGTTGCATTGTAGGTAGCTGTAATTTTACTACCCTGAATCTCAAATGTTAATGGCTTAATAGTATTGACCACTTGTTGCAAGGCTTCCTTGACTGGATCGGATACGTTAATACCATTATTTTTTAGGTAAGTATCTATTTCGCTCCAAACAGAAAAGGTAGCCGAGAAAGTGCGGGTTAAAGCTGTAGCAGCGGTATTGTTGTTACCCGCAGCATCAGTGGCTGCACCGACAGGGACGTTGACTGTTACCGCACCGCTTGCTTTTGGTGTGACGTTGAAGTTGTAGTTGCTGCCAGTGCTGGTAAGGCCGCTGACACTCCCGTTGGTGACGTTGATATCGCTGGTGTCAAACCCGTTGACAGTTTCGCTAAAAGTAGCGCTGACGTTGAAGCCAGCGTTGACTGTCGCCGCCGCCGTGGTTGCTAGGGTGACGGTAGGGGCTGTAGTATCCGGGGCGGCAACAGTAGTGAAATTCCAAGCAGTTGCCCCTGTAGTGCCAGCATAATTATTACCAGCTAAGTCTTTAATTGCACCGTTAGCAATTTCAACGTAATAATCAGTACCTGCTACCAAGTCAGCAGTTGGATTAACTGTGACGGTAGAGCCGCTAACTGTGACATTAGCTGAGGTAACATCAATGGTTTCGACAACTGAATTATCAGATACTTTCTTGATAACAATGTTGCCAGTGCCTTTTTGGACAGCTTCACTCAAGGTGACTACTAAATTCGCACCCACAGCCACACTGGTAGCATTATCTGCGGGAGTGAAAGTGGTAGCGGTAGGGGCGATAGTATCCGCTGCGGCAGCCGTGGTGAAATTCCAAGCAGTTGCCCCTGTAATCCCGGCATAATTGTTACCAGCTAAGTCTTTAATTGCACCAGCAGCAATTTCAACGTAATAATCAGTACCTGCTACCAAGTCAGCAGTCGGATTAACGGTGACAGTAGAGCCGCTAACGGTGACATTAGCCGCCGTCACATTCACAGTTTCTACAACTGAGTTGTCCGAAACTTTCTTGATGACAATATTGCCGATTCCTTTTTGTACGGCTTCACTCAAGTTGACTACTAAATTAGCAGTAACTGCAACACTGGTGGCGTTATCTGCGGGGGTGAAAGTGGCGGTAGGCGCTGTGGTATCAGCGGCGACAGCAGTGGTGAAATTCCAAGCAGTTGCACCTGTAGTACCGGCATAATTATTACCTGCAATATCTTTAATCGCACCCGCGGCAATTTCAACGTAGTAATCTGTGCTTTGCGCTAAATCTGCCACTGGATTAACGGTGACTGTACTACCGCTAACAGTGACATTTGCTGCTGTGACATTGATAGTTTCTACCACTGAGTTGTCGGAAACTTTCTTGATGACAATATTGCCGATTCCTTTTTGGACGGCTTCACTCAAGTTGACTACTAAATTAGCAGCAACGGCAACACTGGTGGCGTTATCTGCGGGGGTGAAAGTAGCTGTCGGCGGTGTGGTGTCAGCGGCGACAGCAGTGGTGAAATTCCAAGCAGTTGCACCTGTAGTACCGGCATAATTGTTACCAGCTAAGTCTTTAATTGCACCGTTAGCAATTTCAACGTAATAATCAGTACCGGGCACTAAATCTGCTGTTGGATTAACGGTGACTGTACTACCGCTAACAGTGACATTTGCCGCTGTGACATTGATAGTTTCTACAACTGAGTTGTCCGAAACTTTCTTGATGACAATATTGCCAGTGCCTTTTTGGACGGCTTCATTCAAGGTGACTACTAAATTAGCAGAAACGGCAACACTGGTGGCGTTATCTACGGGGGTGAAAGTAGCTGTGGGCGCTGTGGTGTCAGCGGCGACAGCAGTGGTGAAATTCCAAGCAGTTGCACCTGTAGTACCGGCATAATTATTACCAGCTAAGTCTTGAATCGCACCGCTGGCAATTTCAACGTAATAATCAGTACCGGGCGCTAAATCTGCTGTGGGATTAACGGTGACTGTACTACCAGTAACAGTGACATTTGCCGCTGTGACATTGATAGTTTCTACAACTGAGTTGTCCGAAACTTTCTTGATGACAATATTGCCGATTCCTTTTTGGACGGCTTCACTCAAGTTGACAACTAAATTAGCAGCAACGGCAACACTGGTGGCGTTATCTGCGGGGGTGAAAGTAGCTGTCGGCGGTGTGGTGTCAGCGGCGACAGCAGTGGTGAAATTCCAAGCAGTTGCACCTGTAGTACCGGCATAATTGTTACCAGCTAAGTCTTTAATTGCACCGTTAGCAATTTCAACGTAATAATCAGTACCTGCTACTAAATCTGCTGTTGGATTAACGGTGACTGTACTACCGCTAACAGTGACATTTGCCGCTGTGACATTGATAGTTTCTACAACTGAGTTGTCCGAAACTTTCTTGATGACAATATTGCCAGTGCCTTTTTGGACGGCTTCATTCAAGGTGACTACTAAATTAGCAGAAACGGCAACACTGGTGGCGTTATCTACGGGGGTGAAAGTAGCTGTGGGCGCTGTGGTGTCAGCGGCGACAGCAGTGGTGAAATTCCAAGCAGTTGCGCCTGTAGTACCGGCATAATTATTACCTGCAATATCTTTAATCGCACCCGCGGCAATTTCAACGTAGTAATCTGTGCTTTGCGCTAAATCTGCCACTGGATTAACGGTGACTGTACTACCGCTAACAGTGACATTTGCTGCTGTGACATTGATAGTTTCTACCACTGAGTTGTCGGAAACTTTCTTGATGACAATATTGCCGATTCCTTTTTGGACGGCTTCACTCAAGTTGACTACTAAATTAGCAGCAACGGCAACACTGGTGGCGTTATCTGCGGGGGTGAAAGTAGCTGTCGGCGGTGTGGTGTCAGCGGCGACAGCAGTGGTGAAATTCCAAGCAGTTGCACCTGTAGTACCGGCATAATTGTTACCAGCTAAGTCTTGAATTGCACCAGCGGCAATTTCAACGTAATAATCAGTACCGGGCACTAAATCTGCTGTGGGATTAACGGTGACTGTACTACCAGCAACGGTGACATTGGTGGAAGTAACATTTATAGTTTCCACCACTGAGTTATCCGAGACTTTCTTGATGACAATATTGCCAGTGCCTTTTTGGACTGCTTCGCTCAAGTTGACAACTAAATTAGCAGCAACTGCAATATTTGTGGCGTTATCTGCGGGGGTGAAAGTAGCTGTCGGCGGTGTGGTTTCTAAAACACCTGTGGCTCCGAAAACTCCCAGATAATTATTAGCGGTGGTACCGCTTGTTTTACTGACGGTAATGCTTTGCAGTGTTTTGGCTGGGTTGGGATTGAACTTGAACCCGAATAGGGCGGGATCGTTGACATCGGTATAAGCTGTTCCTGCTGTATCACTGCTCCGATCCATTCCGTCGATTAGATAGTAACTCGACGATGTTTCGGTAATTTCGTTAAACCAGTCGGGAACTGTGGCTGTGCCTGTGCCAGTAGTGCTATCGCTATAGTTAAAAGTCACCTGCATCCCAGCGTTGCCATTTGTACTGGTGGCGAACAGGTGAATTTCTGAATACTGGTTGGGCGTAACTGCGAAGGTAAAGGATGTGCCGTTAGCTGTAAGGACTTTGGCGTTGTTGCCGTTATTGGTGTTGTTGTAGCTTAGCTGAACGTCGGGATGGTACGCATTCGTGGCGAAAAAGCCGTTGTCGGGTAAACCGTTCCCATTAGCACCCACTTTAAATGTGGCAAAGGACTGAGTGATTAGGGTATCTATGTTAATTCCTGAGCTACCGAGTGGGTTTTGTGTGGGGTCTGTGACTCCTCCCGTATAGTTGATAATGACATCGCGATCGAATACTGATGTGAGGTCAAATTGTACGGGTGGGGCTAAAACACCGGCATAGGTTGCCATTCCTTCGCTGGACAAGGCAAGGGAGGCTTCGATATTACCCGTTGTTTTTTCTAATTCCCAGTCGCCGCCTAGTGCTGCATTCCCCGTCTTGTTGGTGGATGCTGCTACATCTGCCCCTGTGATTTCACTGAGGCGCTTTACGAAGTTTTCTCCAACTTCTCCGGCGGCTACATCGCATCCATATAATAGGATGTCGCCATTTGCTGTTAGGGCATTTCCCCACTGTTTGATCTGAGCGTTAAAATTTTCTAGGTTATTGTCATTGAGTACGTCAGCACCGAGTTTTAAACTGCCTTCGCTGCCGTGAGAAACTATATGAACTGCTTCAATATCTTTTTGATCTGCCAAGGCATTAGTAATTTGGTCGATCGCGCTGGAATTTTCATTTAAAATCACAATTTGAGCGCGATCGATGCCTTGAATCAGGCTTTGATAATCCTGTACTGAGGAGTCTACGAAAATAATTTGCTTATTCAGGGTTGATGAGTTCATAATTGCTCAAATCCTTTATATCTATTGTTTACATTCAAGTCTGGCCGGGGTTGAAATCCCGCTTCACAGATTCAGTCCTCGCTATGAGGACTGAAGAATTTATTAGTTTTAATTGCTCAAATCAATCGATCGGTAAAATTGTTAGCCAGTTCCCTTTTGTTCCAGAGAAATAAACGTGGAAAACTGATTGTCTTCGCTCATGGCTGACAACATTCGATCGACTGGCGCCCCCAATAGGGGAAGTCATAGCGCTGTGAAACCGGGATTTTGTCGTAGTAGTGCAGCCAGTAAAGTAGATCCTGAGCGGGGTAGTCCTGATATGAAGTGGGCTTTCACTGGCGCGAGCGTGGGAATGGGTTTCTATAACATTAGATGCAACCTAAATGTATCATACCACAGAAATATCTTTCATAGCATATTTTTATTTAACAGTTCGCAACACAACATCCAGGTTTACGATATCTTTACAATTTAGACATCGTGGGTTGGCTTTCCCTATCTCTATCATTGCTTCCGGCCTCTGCCTCTGTAAAGTCGGAAAAGTCGGATCTTAAAGTCGGAAAAGTAGGATCTTTGCCATGAGGGCATAATTTAGGTATCCGTTCGTGTCAAGTCAAGTGAAGGTGAAACCGATTCACAGAGTGCTTTTTGACGATTCCGGCTAGCTCCCCCGTAGCTCCCTTTCTTGTAGGGGGGGATCTAGACTTAGCTAAAAGCGATATCGATCGATGGTTTCACGCGATTTTTGACACCTATGGGCATTTCCTTGTCCCTAGGGGGCTCGATCGCGCGGTGTATTTCATCAACCTAGAATGTGCTGTATCTTGACAATCTTGACATTGCCCTGGTTAATTAGTTTGGATTTTAACCGCAGATGGTGGCGGATGTACGCTGATGAACGCAGATGAGGAGACATCATTTAATTAGTTCTTCGAGGGATGGGAATAGTATTTTTTCGGCACTCACTTTTTCGCAATCGCACGGTTGTTGAATTGCGGAGATTGCTGATACATTTCCTAGCAGCAATTGGATGCTTTCTATTAGCAATGGTAAAGTTAATAAAATAATTGATACCGATACTAGCAAGCTAATTAAGCCGTCAGCCCAATTCCAGTGCAGCCACGCCACGGCGATCGCCGCTAAGATTACTCCCACCGATGAAAATATATCGGCTACGGCGTGGAGAAAGGCGCTTTTGAGGTTCAAGTCGCCGTGACAGCAGGAATGCAAGCAGCAAGCGTTGATGGAGTTGATGCTTAAACCGACTATGGCGGTAATTAACATCGGGAGTCCTTCGACTTCGGGGGTTGGGGACAGCAAACGGGCGATGGATTCGGCGCCAATCCATAGAGCGATCGCCACTAAACTGATACTATTAATTAAAGCAGCAATGATTTCTGGACGCGCGGGAATTGGGGAAGAGGCGATCGCACAATCCACTGATTTACTTCTTTTAACTGACGAGTACCAAGTGGCGGTTAAAGTTATTGCTAAAGCTGCTACATCTGAAAAAACGTGACCGGCATCTGCTAATAGGGACAAACTGTGAGAGTTGATGGCGGCGATTAACTCTGCTACGAAAAAGCTACTAAGTAGTACGAAAGCTGTTTGTAGAAGCTGTACTTTGGGAATTCTGGGATTGGGATTGCCGCCTGGGTCTAGATTATTGGTGTTTTCAGAGTTAAAATTGTCCCTAACTGGAAATGTCATTGAGCAGTCCTTAAAGTTAAACTTGATTTTCAATTAAATATTAGATGACTCATTATACGCCAAGTCCAGACCCGGAACCGCAACAGCCGATCGCAAATTCCCCAAATTCTGAAATCAATTACGATCCAATTAGCGACAACCAACCAAATATTTTCACAGGCGAATCTTTAGTTGATTTACGGAAGTACGATCGATCGAAGTTCGATCGCGGAAGACCTGGTTGGCTGATTTTGCTTTGGTGGTTAGTACAGGCGATCGCTTTTCCGTTAACTCCACACCCTGTGAATGGTCTTAGAAGGTGGCTGTTGCGCTTGTTTGGAGCCAAAATAGGTTTTGGGGTGATTATCCGCCCTACAGCCCGTTTTACCTATCCTTGGAAAATTGAAATCGGGGATTACAGTTGGATCGGAGATGATGTGGTTTTGTATAGTTTGGATCGAATTGCGATCGGCAAACACTGCGTCATATCTCAAAAAAGCTACCTCTGCACTGGTAGTCATGACCCCGAAGACCCAGCCTTTGGGTTAATCGCAGCATCTGTTATCATTAATCATGGCGTTTGGATTGCCACCGACTGTTTCATTGGTCCTGGTGTAGAAATCGGTGCTAACGCTTTAATTGGAGCTCGTAGCAGTGTCTTTAAAAATATGCCCGCCGGCTTTGTTTGCATGGGTACTCCTTGTCGTCCGTGCACTCGACGAGAAATCAAAAAAAGTTCCTAGTGAGCATTTAAATTGTATCAAAACTTTGTAGTAAGGACTTCAGTCCTTTTTGATCCAGCTTGAGACCTAGGACTAAAGTCCTTACTACTAAAATATCCCATTTTTTCTAAGTTAAAAGTGAATACGATCCCCGAAGAATTGTTGATAGGTATTTCTCAAGTTTTTACATCAACTCTATTTCAAATAGGCGAGAATCCCGTCTCTCTCCGGTCACTGATAGAATTGATTATATCATTTATTATCGTTTTAATCATTTCCCAAGGATTTACCACTTTTCTCAAAGAAAGGTTGCTCTTAAAACTGGGAATAGACGAAGGCAACCGGGAAGCAATTTCCGTAATAATTAGATATTTAATGGTAGCTTTTGGCGTGGTTATTTCGATCCAAGGAATCGGATTTAACCTCGCTTCCTTTGCTGTGGTTGCGGGTGGATTGGGAGTGGGTATTGGCTTCGGAATTCAGGATTTGACAACCAACTTTGTCAGCGGGCTGACGTTGCTTTTAGACAGACCTGTCAAAGTCGGAGACTTCGTGGAATTAGAAGGATTGATGGGAATAGTCAAAAAAATATCTATTCGCTCGACTATTATCAAAACTAATGACGACTCCAGCGTCATAGTTCCCAATAGTAAGATGATTAGCAACAAAATTGTTAACTGGAGTTACCAAAATCCGCTACTTTGTCTGAGACTTTCCATAGAAGTATCGGAGAATAGCGACCCGCTGTTAGTTACAGAAACTTTGTTACAGATTGCTTACGCTGAAGCAGGTGTTTTGTACGAACCAAATCCGAAGGTCTTCTTTGTTGAGTTTGGGGATGATTGCTTTAAATTTGAACTTTTAGTTTGGACTGACAGACCAACGGATCGAGAAGTAATTAAAAGTTCTTTAAATTTTGCCATTGAGTATAATTTCCGTCAGCAGGGAATCGATTTCCCGTCCAATGACAGAGATTTATATTTAAAAAATCCTGAATTTATTTGGTCTGTATTCCATAAAAATGAAACGGTAAATAACCCCGGTGTTGTTTTTGAAAATAGTCACAAAATGCCAATTCTGCCCAAGGGAATAAAAAAGCCGTCTTCCCTAAGCGGTTTGCTGCGAGAGGTGACATATTTTGAACATCTCACCGATATTGAATTGCGACAATTGATTGAAGTTGGATACCGCCAGCGTCTACGCCCACAAGAATTTTTGTTCCGGGAAAACGACCCAGGAGATGCTTTTTATATGATTCTTTCTGGATCAGTGGAGGTTTTTGTGGAAGCAATTGATAAACACTTAAATAATCTGGATACTGGCAAGTTTTTTGGGGAACTTTCTTTGATGTTAGGAATCCCTAGAACTGCTTCGGTGAGGGCTTTGGAAGAAACTATTTTGTTTGCGATCAATAAAGAAGGTTTCCAAAAGGTTTTAACGGAACGACCGGATTTATACGAACAAATTATTCAAGAAATAGTCAAACATAAGGAAGAATTAAGTGAAAGACAGCAGGAACTGCGAGAAATGCAACTGGTAGATGCAGCCGAAGATGATGAAAATCCTGTAGATTGGGTAAGGAAACGGCTGAAAAATCTATTTAATGTTTGAATTTAACATTAACCTAAATAAATATTGCGCCAGTATTATGAGTATTTATTCATAGGAAGAACAGGCAAGATGCCTGTTCCACAATAATTATGCCAGAGGTCTAATAAATCGGGTATCTCAAGTTCTACAAATTTGATGGCGATCGCAAAATCAACTGCATCAAGCCCTCGATCAGTCGATCGCGCTCCATTGGTATAATTTCTTTGCCGTGCATCATATGCTGCGTTAACTGGAAATACACCAAAGATCCAATAAAAATCCGCGCTGTGGCTTCAGGATCGGCTAATTGCAACTCCGGGCGAGATGCCAAATATTGAGTAAGTCGCTCAATCCCCGGTTTCGCTAGGTTTTTCACAAATATCTGCGCTAGCTGGGGAAAACGCCCTGATTCAGCAATCACTAACCTCACGAAGGTGAGAAAATGAGGTTCGTGAGTGGCTTGATCTAGTAAAGTGGTAGCAATGAATCGCAGGGCGATCGCCGGTTCGGTTTCTGGTACCGGAAAATAAACTAACTTTTCTGCCGCTAGCCGTTGAATCAAGGCCGCAAACAATCCCTCTTTGTCTTGAAAATAGCTGTAAACCGTGGCTTTGGAAACTCCCCCCGTCTTCGCTACCTTGTCCATACTCGTGCCCGCATAGCCGTGGGTTAAAAATTCTTGCATCGCACCTTGGAGGATTTGCTCGCTCTTGTCACCTCCTATGCTTGCGTCTGGTTCTATCGGTTTTGTCTTTGCCATTGTTGGTTTTTGTAATTTTTGCTTGGGCTCTTGACATTATTATACTGAACGGTTTAGTATTGTAATATCAAAGAACTAAACCGTTTAGTTTTGTACCCCAAAAAAAATAGGTGTGTCATGGTACATCAACCAACCGCAGACAGCTTATCCTCAAATCCATCCTTAGTTAAGCAACTGCTAATAGTGGCCGCAGCAGCAACCCTGGCGGCTGGGGGAACGACAGGTTACACGATGTGGCGATCGCGCCAACCCGATCCCAATGCAGTAGCAGCGACAGCAGCGACGACAGCAGCGCAATTAACCACAGTGACAGCCTTGGGGCGACTGGAACCCAAAGGAGAAGTAATTAAAGTCTCTGCTTCCGGTTCCGCCGAAGGAAACCGGATCGATCGACTCTTAGTTAAAGAGGGAGACAGGGTGAAAACAGGTGAAACGATCGCCATTCTCGACAGTCGCGATCGTCTGCAAGCAGCCTACGACCAAGCTCAAGAACAAGTGCGCGTCGCCCAGGCAAATCTAGCAAAAGTCAAAGCAGGAGCCAAAAACGGCGAAATCCAAGCCCAGAAAGCCACCATTGGCCGTTTAGAAGCCGATCGCACCAACGAAATCACAGCACAACAGGCGATCGTTTCCCGCACAGAAGTCGATCGCAGCACCGAAATAGCAGCGCAACAAGCCACCATGGCGCGCATCAGGGCGGAACAGCTTGGGGAAATTCAAACCCAAAAAGCCGCGATTTCCCGTCTAGAAGCCGAACTTCGCAACGCTAGCAGCGAGTATCAGCGCTACTCGCAACTGTACCAAGAAGGAGCAATCTCCGCTTCCACCAGCGACAGCAAAAAACTAGCCACCGAAACAGCCCAACAACAACTAAACGAAGGAAAGGCAAAACTGAATCAAATTCAGCAATCTCGCCAGCAGCAGATTAACGAAGCCCAAGCCAAACTCAGCCAAATTCAACAATCCCGCCAGCAGCAGATTAACGAAGCCCAAGCCAAACTCAGCCAAATTCAGCAATCTCGACAACAACAGATTAATGAAGCCGTAGCAAATCTCGATCGCATTTCCGAAGTTCGCCCCGTAGACGTGGAAGCCGCCAGCGCCGAAGTTAGTTCCGCCACTTCCGCCGCCAAACAAGCCAAAGCTAATCTAGCTCTAGCTTACATCCGCTCTCCCAGAGACGCGCAAGTCCTGAAAATTCACACATATCCTGGAGAAAAAGTGGGAAATGATGGCATTGTCGAACTCGGACAAACTCGCGAAATGCTAGCAGTTGCTGAAATCTACCAAAGCGATGTGGACAAAGTACGCATTGGACAATCAGCCAAAATTACTAGCGATTCTTTCAAGGGTGAATTGCAAGGAAAAGTAGAACACATCGGCTTACAAGTGCAGCGGCAAAACATTGTTAATACCGATCCTTCTGCCAATATTGACGCTCGAATTGTAGAAGTGAAAGTGCGTTTAGATGCAGCTTCCAGTCAGAAAGTAGCCGGATTAACTAATTTGCAAGTCAAAGTTGCGATCGGAAGTAATTAAAGATTCAGAAACGTTACTCCCTTCTCGGTAGAACACGATCTAATTCTTCTTTTCTCTTCCTTCGTGTCCTTCGCGTCTTCGCGGTTCAATAATTCCAAAATCCTATGCTTGGACTAATCAAACCATTACAACAGTTAAGAAACAGAACTCCTCTCGGATGGCTGCAACTGAGTCATGACAAAGGGCGAATGGCCGTAGCTATAGCGGGAATTGCCTTTGCTGATATTTTGATGTTCATGCAGTTGGGCTTCCAAAATGCCCTCTACAGCAGCAATACGCGCCTGCACCAAACTTTGCAAACCGATTTAGTTTTAGTCAGTCCCCAAGGTCGCAATTTACTGAATTTGTCTTCGTTTCCCCGGCGCAGATTATATCAGGCTATGAATGTACCGGGCGTGCGATCGGCCGATCCACTTTATGTCAAACTTGCTAACTGGAAAGTCCCGGCGACAGGTCGCGAAACGTCTATTATGGTCGATCCCGATCGCCCGATCGCCCTGCTTTTTCCCTGCCCGAAGTCAATCAAAACTTGAACTCGATTAAATTGCCGGATACGGTGTTATTTGACCGAGCTTCCAGGGGAGATTATCAAGATGCGATCGCCCAAATCAATCAGGGAAAAATTGTGAAAACTGAGATCGATCGACGCACGATTACGATCGACGGCTTATTTAGCATTGGAGCATCTTTTGCAGCCGATGGAGCTTTAATCACCAGCGATCAAAATTACCTACGCTTGTTTCCCAAACAAAATGCCGGGAGTGTTAATGCCGGATTAATTCAATTGCAAAGCGGTGCCGATCCAGTACAAGTCCAACAAGTTTTAAAAGCATATTTGCCACCGGATGTCAAGGTATTAACCAAAGCAGAATTTATAGAATTCGAGAAAAATTATTGGGCTAAAAATACTGCTGTCGGCTTTGTATTTAACTTAGGCGTCGCCATGGGTTTTGTAGTTGGTGTCATTATTGTTTATCAAGTTCTCTCCACCGATGTCAGCGACCACATGGCAGAATACGCTACTTTTAAAGCAATGGGATACCGCAATATTTACTTACTCGGCATTGTTTTTGAAGAAGCTATAATTCTTTCAATTATCGGTTTTTTACCAGGTCTAGGAGTCTCTTTGGGCCTCTATTCTTTAACTCGTAAAGCAACAAATCTACCCATCTATATGACTCTAATCCGGGCAATTACAGTATTAATTTTAAACACGGTCATGTGCAGTATTTCAGGAACTATTGCCACTCGCAAACTGCAAGCAGCCGACCCCGCAGACATTTTTTGATTTGGTTTGTAGATAACTCGGCGATTGAAATCACTTTCTGACTCTTCTCTTTCCTCTTCTCTTCGCGTTCTTCGCGTCTTCGCGGTTCGATAAAAAATATGAAATCCACTACCCTCAACCCCACAGCCAACAACCTACAGATTTCCGAGCCTGTAATTTCCATGCACAAACTAGACCACTACTTCGGTCAAGGTCAACTGCAAAAACAGGTACTTTTTGATATTAACATAGAAATCAATGCAGGCGAAATTGTCCTGATGACCGGGCCTTCTGGTTCTGGAAAAACCACCCTTTTAACCTTGATTGGCGGACTGCGTTCTGGTCAATCTGGAAGTCTCAAAATTCTGGGTCAAGAAATGTGTAACGCCAGCCCAGATAAATTGGTTAAGACGCGGCGCAAAATTGGCTATATTTTTCAGGCGCACAACTTGCACCGCAGTTTGACAGCGCTGCAAAACGTGCAAATGGGTTTGGAAGTTCACGGCAATTTGTCGCGTTCCGAAATGCGCGATCGCTCTGCAAAAATGCTAGAGTTAGTAGGACTGGAACAGCGGATTAACTATTATCCAGATGACTTGTCAGGGGGACAGAAACAAAGAGTTGCGATCGCCCGTGCATTAGTCAGTCACCCGCAAATTGTGTTAGCTGACGAGCCCACAGCCGCCCTAGACAGCAAATCTGGTCGCGAAGTGGTGAATTTGATGCAAAAACTGGCTAAAGAGCAGGGTTGTACCATTCTGTTAGTTACCCACGACAATCGAATTTTGGATATTGCCGATCGCATTATTAATATGGAAGATGGAAAATTAGCATAAATAGTTATTGGTTATTGGTTATTTGCTCCCAATAACCCATAACCAATAACAAATAACAACTAACCCATAACAACTAACCCATAACCAATAACTAATTGGTAACAGCCAATCCAGGGCGATAAATCTCCAAATTTTGCTGATACATTGCTTCTAGTTTCGGCATCGAGGATTCCACAGAACCGCCAAAACGCCGAAAAGATGGCCAGATGTAAGCGAGTTTTCTGACTGCTGGTTCCAATCGACCCGCTTCTATATCTTCTAAGGCACCTTTTTCTCGGATTAACTCTACAGCTACAAGGTCTTGATTTTCCGGGCTGAAATCCTTGAGACCAAATTTTTTGGCGAACCTGTCCCAAGTGGTACTGAGAAACTGATATCGCCCTGCTGCATCGGAACAAAGTTTTTTGCCGTAGCGGCGGCCGCACCTCATTTCTCTGGGATGATCTTGAAAGCTGGCAAATTTAGTGCCTGTGTACTGCGTGCGGTAGCCATCGGGAGTAGCTGTGCCTTCGGCAGTGGCAATCGTGTCCAGAAACGCTTTGACTCGCCGATCGCGCCCGATGCTATCCTCTTCTTCGTCTAGTGAATTCAGCGTTGGTGTTTCCGGTTCCTCATTGTGCCCGCTGCTATTGTCTTCTTGGTTTGGTGAATCGATGGCTGCAACGGATGGCAGACGTTTTGGGGTGGGCGAAGTTTCTGCCAAGATAGATTGTCCCCACAGTCGGGGAGTCATTCGACCGAAGAAAAAGCACAAACAGATTAAGAAACCCCAAGACAGTTGAAAACGCAAGCGTTTGAAGCGATGCCGGCCCACAACCGGCCACCCGTAAAGGGGGAGTGTGGCGGACAAAATTCCGGTTTGCTGGCCTTCGGCGAACAGCGATTTCAGCGCTACCAAGGTTTGCTTGTAGAAACGGGGTGCAAGTTTCCGAGCTCTCATCGCCGCGGCGAAAGTGTGGATATCTGTGAGACTAACTTGTGCCAGCGGTTTTTCTACAAACGCTCTAAAATAATTGGCAGCCTGCCAGCTAAAGCGCCGATGGCGGGGGGATTGGCGCTTTACCCACAGACGAATTAGCTCCTGGTCGGACATAGGGAGCAGATGGCTTCCCAGATGTTCTGGTGCGTACAAAAGTACCTCCTGATATCAGTTCTGGTTGAAATATCCCTGTCAATGGATTGGGGATTGGTTCGGCAGTGGAAATTGGGACTGACGAAAACCTCAAATTTTTCCGTCATCACCCAAGAGTAGGGACAGGGATCGAGATAAACAGGCTTCAACCAGATCCAGTGATACTACTAAGTGTTCGTTAGGTCAAGTTTATTAGTAAATTTGGCGATCGCATTGAGTCGAAAATTTGGTGATGACCAAGGCCAGACTATCCCAACTGACATGGGTTTCAAGGTAGCCATCGATCGCTTTTTTTCGGATCTCATATTAAGAATTAAGACCTCTTGCGCTCAGAGTGTGGCGAGGATTCTCGATCTTGGTTGTTGAGCAAATGCTGGCGTTTTGCCTGCATCAGCGAACCGTAGCGGTTAGCCCAAACTTGAGTAAACTCAGCACCTAAAAATAGTATCTGAGCCGAATAATTGATCCAAAGTAAGATAATCACGAAGGAGCCAGCAGCACCGTAGGTAGAGGCGACACCGCTACCTCCGAGGTAAATTCCAATTAGGGATTTGCCGATCGTAAACAACACGGAGGTGATAGCGGCACCGATCCAAACATCGTTCCAAGCAAGATCGACATCGGGCAATAGTTTGTAAATTAAGGCAAACAAAAGCGTGACTACACCAAAAGAAATGGCAAAGTCCACAATCTGCCAAATACCGACTGGTAAGTGTAGCAACCCGTTCAACCAATAGCTGACTGCTGCTAAAAGAGCGCTAATTACCAAAGAGACTAGCAATAAAAACCCTATGCCTAAAATCATGGCAAAAGACAATACGCGGTCTTGCAAGAATCCCCAGATGCCTCGTCCGGGGGCTGGTTTAACATTCCAAATAGTATTTAGGGCTTCTTTAAGATTAGTAAAAACGTTGGAAGCGCCCCACAAAAGTGTAGCAATGCCGACTAAGGTAGCAATCATTCCCGATTTAGGTTCTGAGGCTTTGACGATCAAGTCTTGGACAGTTTGGGCACCATCTTTGCCGATTAAACTTTGGAGTTGGGCGACGATTTGGCCTTGGGCAGCGTCGGCACCAAAGACTAAACCCGCGATCGCAATCACGATAATTAGCAGCGGAGCCAGAGAAAACACCGTGTAGTACGCTAGGGCTGCTGCTAGGGTGGGCGCTTTATCTTCTTGCCATTCAGTAAAAGTTTGTTTGAGTAGCGATAAGACTGTTTTTAAGTTCACGGTATTTAGTTTAATCTACTTATTGTTCACAAGCAGATTTTACGAAGTCAAAAGTCTTTTGGCATCCGCCACAAGATAGATTTATGGATCGGCAAATTACCTTTTTTCTGTGTTTTGAACGAACCGCGAAGACGCAAAGGGCGCAAAGGAAGAGAAGAGAAAGATTTGACAAGTTTCACTGGCAAGATGTACAGCGAACACTTACGAATACAGCTTAGTGCGGATATCCGAAATGTGTAGTAATAGACCTATCTAAATTGCCAGCTAAAATAAAAGAATTAACCTAAAACATCTATCATATTAGATATCTATTTTGAACAACCTTACTTGCCTAGAAATAGAAGTAGCCGAAACACTGTTGAGATTAGCGATGTTGCTGGGCTTAACTCTCTTAATCGCCTTTTTTGTGGCGTCAGAATTAGCCTTAGTATCAGCAGACAGACATCAAATCCGTCAACTCGCGCAGTTGTCCGACTCTCCAAAAACCGCTAAAGCCGCCCAACTCGTCCACCAAGCTCAAAATGACATCCCCCATTACTTATCCGTCACCCAAACCGGCACAACAGCAGGGAGTTTGCTCTTAGGTTGGCTGGGCGAGGGAGCAACGGTGCATTGGATTGAACCGTGGATTGACAAATTGCCTCTAGGTCATTTTCCTGCTATGCTGACGGCTCATGCGATCGCAGTTCCATTAGCTTTCATCTTAGTAACATACGTCGAGATAGTCTTAGGAGAACTCATCCCCAAAGTATTAGCAACCCACGAACCAGAACGCACTGCTTTACTGTTGACACCAGCCTTACAAATCTGCTCGAATGTGCTGTGGCCACTACTAGCATTTCTCAACGGTACTGTACGGCTGCTGACAGGTTGGATTACCCGCAATAAATCTCAACCCTTGCTATCACCTTCGGAGGCAACTCTCGTTCAAAATGATGCACATTCGGCACTACTTTCTGGGATATGGGAAGTGACGGCAGTTAACGAAAAATTCGGATTGAATCTGCCAATTAATCAGGCTTATCAAACAATAGCTGGATTTATGATTCACCAATTGGGTAAACTGCCAAATCAAGGGGAGAGATTGTTGTGGGGTGAGTTGGAAATAGAAGCAACAAATGTAGTAGAAGGTAGTCTAGAAACAGTGCTATTGCGTCAAGTAACTCGTCCTTTGTTTGAGACTGAACAGCCCGAACTTGTGTTGAATTAAACTACTACTCATAGGAACAATAAATCCTCTTCCCTTCCATTCTCTTCCTTCGCGTACTTCGCGCCTTCGCGGTTAGTTTCAATCCTGAGACTTGAGATTAGCAACGAATCCCAAATCTCAAAAACAGCACCTTTCATCACCCAACAGCCACCTTAACCGCACCCCCAACAAACTGCTCATAATCCGCCAACAACCACCCCGGCAGACAAGTATTCGCATCCTCAACCCGCAACTGTCCAGGGCGACAAAACAGCATCGTCGCTAACAAATAATTCACAGCTTTATGCCTTCCAAATCCTTGACTTAACTCAGCAACTAACGAATTAAAAACAGCACGTTCAGTTTCATTCAACGGCTCATTAATAAACGGACTAGCGAGCATTGCTTTGTAACCTTTACCGAAATCGCTCCGGTACAAAACTTCTACTTGTTCCTCAGAAACACTCAGCCACAAATCAGCAATTTGCTGGCGAATTTGCCGCAAATCTGCTATTACCAATTCGGCCGTCGGGTCTATTTCATAAAGATTAATACTACCAGTTAATTGATTGAGAAACTGCGGCAGATAATCTTGTTTGACAATGGTTTTTTCTGTTTGAGCAAATGCACTTTCAAACACCTTTTCATAATCGTCAAACAACCACTGTGGCAAACGAGTGTTAGCATCAGGAACCCGCATTGTTCCCGGCACAAAGTACAGCATCGCACCCAGCAGAGCATTGATAGCTTGCGGATGCACCAACCCTTTACTAATTTCAGTCAACTGCTGCAAAAACTGCTGTTCGGCTTCAGTCATTGATTCTGCTTGCAAGCCACATCCGAGTATTGCTTGATATCCTTTGCGAACTTCGCCTTGATAAAAAGTTTCCAGCTTTTCGGGCGGGATAGTCAGCCAAAAATCAGCCATTTGTCTTCGGATTTGGCGGAGTTCCAAAACTACTGATGCGTCAGATGAATCGATGCGATAGAGATTAACACATCCTAACAATTGATTGGCAAATTGTGGGGATTGAATGTATTCAGCTAGCAAGTCAGAACTAGATGCAGAATTGACAGCATTTTCTGGCTCAAAAACTTGTTGATAATCACCGATTAACCACTGGGGTAAGCGGTTTTGAGCTTCGGGAATTCGCATAGTTCCTGGTGGGAAATATAGCATCGCTGCAAGTAAGGCATTGATGGCTTGGGGATGTACTAATCCTTTGCTAATCTGCGTTAATTGCTGCAAAAATCTTTGTTCATCTTCCATCATGGGTTGATGTTGCAAGCCGGAAGCCAGAAGAATTTGGTAGCTTTTTCCTGAATCGCCTTTGTAGGTAGTTTCGAGGTTTTCAGCGGGGACGTTTAGCCAGAAATCGGCTGTTTCTTTGCGGATTTGACGTAATTGTGAGATTGCTGAGGTGTTGGATGGATTGGTTTGATAGAGTTTGAGGGTGTTCGATACGCGATCGCCCAAATCAGCCACTTTGGGAATGCTATCCTGTAGGATGCGGGATGTTGCTTGGTGGCTGGTTTGCCATTTGCCAAAGAGTTGTTGAAATAATTGTGCGATCGCCCCTGAATATGCCACACTATCAAAACAAGCCGGATTAGCTTGCATTTTCTGTTGAATTTCCTGACGATAGCCTTGTCGCAGTTGAGGATTAGTCGCGAGAGTCACTGCTAGTTGAATATAAGATGCTTCACTATTGGTGATTAAATCGGGCATTTGTAATTCCCGCAGCATCGCCGCACCTTGGCGGAACCGCAAAGCATTTCCTTCCACAACCACCGTCGGTAATCCTACTTGCAAAGGATCAATTAACGATGTCGCCCCGGCGTAAGGATAGGAATCGAGATAAACATCTGCTAGCTGCAAAAACTCTTTCACATCCGCGCGAGTAGGCAATTGTTTTACAAACCGCAAGCGATTGTTATTCACGCCGTATTTAGTGCAGATAGCGTTCAGATTATTGACAAAAGGTGTAGCTGGATAAGTGCGAGTCCAAGCCGGCCCGAAGGGATATAAAATCAAGATTGAATTAGGTACTGCCGCTAAAATCTTAACCCAAGTTTCTCTCAACTCCGGCAGGATTTTGTAGAAATTTGCGCCGGAGATAAAAACTGTTGTGTTGTCGTCAATTCCCAGACTTTGGCGAGTAGGTTTAACTGTAGCAACTTCCGATTCAGTTGCATATTTGAAACAAAAACCGCTGCCTTCCATAACAGCTAGTTTTTCTCGATATTGTTCTTGATAACTTGCTTCTGGCGTGATGAAACTGCCCGAAATGTAGTAATCCATGTGCCTGATTCCCGTGGTAGTCGGGGAACAGAAAGATGTCGTTTGTACCCGCGCTAAACGGTGCATTGCTAGTGAAACCAGCGGTTTGTTAACAGCAGTTAAATTTGTACCGAAGAACAGGATATCTAAGTCATCGGCGCGGATTGTTTGGACTTGGGAGGCAAAGTCTGTGGGGAGTGTAACTAGCTTGTCAGCACGACTTTGGCAATACCGTTCTAATGGGTGTCCGTTGGTGTTGAGTGCGTAGAGAATAATCTCGAATTGGTTGCGGTTTAAATGCTCGAAAACTGGGATTGTAGCGAAGGTTTCGGTTTGGGGGGTGAAATGATCGTTGATGATGCCGAGGCGGATTTTTGTCCGATTTGGCGATCGCCCTGGGAAGATACAATCAATGGAACTACCGCGAATTTTGAGTGCAAACTCGATAATATCAGCCCGTTTGGTGTAAATATCGCGCAGGTTAGCCGTTGTAAAGTACAGCGGGATAAAGTTCGCAGCTTGGGAAAAAAATAAGGCAATATTTTGCCAAAGTTGCGAATCTGGATTTTTGAAGATATTGCTATGAATGTAATTCACCCATCCTTGGATGAATTGATAGTAATTGTCTGCTTCTCCAACTGTTTGAAATAGGTTCGGACTGCCAAACATAAATTTGAGATAGTCATTGGCAAACCAGTTGGGGATTTGAGCGCGATCGTACTTAATCGGCAATTGATCGGCGCGTCGGTACAACATGGCTGCTAGCAGGTAATTGATTGCTTTGGGGTCATTAAATCCTTTGGCAATATATGCTGTTAGTTCACTGACAAAAGTCTCTTCTGTATCCGTTAGCGGTTCATATTTAATTTCGCTATTTAGCAGTGATTGGTGCAGTTTTCCTTCCTCACCTGCATAGGCGCTTGCCAGTTGCTCTGGGGGTAAACCGAGCCAGATTTCAGCAATTTGTTTTCGAGCTTGGCGGACATTTGCTAATGCAGATTTGTCTAAAGAGTTTCTATTATACTGCTCAGCAATGCTGATTAAGTCAGTTATAGAAATGGGTACAGCCACAGATTTTTTAGCAGCGAGTTTAGTAGCTGCTATCAAAGCTGAACTAACTTTTGCAGCCATTTCAGACCAAGAAAACTTTTTAGCTTGTTCCAAACCCGCAGCAATTAATGATTGGCGAATATCAAGCTTTTGAACTTCAATTAGTGCCTTTTTCAGTTCTTCAACATCCTCAGATTTCACATACAAAGCTGCTTGACCCGCCACTTCAGGAATTGAACTATTTTTACAGGCAATCACTGGACATCCGCAGGCGATCGCTTCCAGTATTGGCAATCCAAAACCTTCATATTTTGATGTTTGAACTAATGCTACAGCACCGGAATAAGCGCTTTTTAACTCGTTGTCGTTTAATTTTAGTAGGTGAAAGTTGATGTCAGAAGTGTATGCTTTTAACTCTGTTTCTAATACGGAGTTACCGCCTACGCATACCATTTCAAAGTCATGTTTACTGTCTAATTGAGCAAAGGCTTTGAAAAACAATATAGCATTTTTATAACCGTTAAATCCGATGCGATCGCCCACCCACAAAAAGTACGGTTTTGAGATGCCGTATTTCATCTTAAATTGATTAACTTCGACAAAGGTTAAGGGCGAAAATCCTTTGTCAATACCACAATGGGCTACTGTTACCGACTCACGATAAATTTCAGGAAAGCATTTTACTAAATCGCGGGCAGTATTTTCAGAAATCGCTATGTATGCAGAAGCGTGACGAATACCATGATATTTTTCTGTCCACATTGGGTTAGCTAGATTAGCTCCCATGACTTCTGGAATCATGTCATAAGCCATGAATACAGATGGTGTCGAGCGCGGTGTGGTATAGTAAGTGGAAATAAACAAATCCGCTTGTTCTTCATCGCAGATTTGCTGCAACATTTCGCGATCGCCTTCCGTATTACTATAGTCATAGGCTGGGACTTGCCGATAATTGATCCCGGCAATTTTGGGAAAAGTTCCATTGCGATCGAGTACGAGGATGTGCTGGCTGAAACTCTGAGTTGCCCATTCTGTAATTAATGATTGCCAGACACGGGTAATTCCAGACTTGTGAATCTGAAACATTACGCCGTCAATGATAATTTTTATCGCAGGTTTCGCTTCTGTATTACTCGGTTTTTGTGCAGTTTCATTAGACAAGAATACAGCCGGAAGTAAGTTAATTACTTTGGCAGAGGTGCTGCATTTCAATCCTTCTTTAATTTGGGCGACCGCTGAATTTCCCTCTCCTTTAGCAATCATGGAATGCGCCATTTTCAAAGCTTCTATCGCATAATGTTCTCTCGCCTGATTTGATAATTCCTCAGCACTCTCTTTTGGTAAATAGGATTGGGAAATTTCGATCGCCTTTCGAGCCTCTGCAATATTTTCACCCGCTTGAAATAAGCGAGATGTCCATGATGAAGAGTTCATCCGCGTACAAGCAAACATTTGAGGTTCGTACCACATCGGATAATGTACCGCAATTCGCTTCCACATCTCCCAATCAGCCGCCGCACCAGCCTGCGGACAAAATCCACCCAACTCCTCATATACGCTGCGCTTAACTACCATAGAAGCCGCCGCAATCCAAGAATACACAGCCAGTTTTTTGATCCAGTCAGTTAAAATACCAGCAGTTTCCCTTTCCAAAGGTGATAACCATAAAGGCGCATTTTCTTCATTAACATGGAGACAGCGACAGAAAGCAGCACCAATTGTTAATTGTTGTTCGATCGATCCTCGAAGGCTGCTATAAAATCCAGGTTTGACAAAATCATCATCGTGCAGAATGTGCACCCATTGACCGCGTGCTTGCTGAATGCAAATATTAAAAATGGCAGTTTGACCAACATTAGTTTCAGAATGCCGATAAAACTTTATGCGATCGCCAGCCACTTTTTTGATAATTGCTGCTATCTCAGCTTGAACTGACTGACTCGGATGATCGTTGACAACTTCAATCTGCATTTCATCGGGAAATGGAGCTTGTTCAATAACACTCCTGAGCGTTTGTTCTAGATATTTTTCCTTCAGATTATAGGTCGGTATCATCACTGACCAAAAAGGTCTTTTATTGCTTGGCGAGACAGGCGAAATTGTCGGAAATTCAAATTCAGAAGATGCTTTCATGGTCAAGTTTTGATGTGATAAAGCCAATTGGCGCGAATCCGAGCCTGAAATCAACTGTTGTAATAACTGAGTATAATTTTCATCAGTAATTAACATAATATTTTGAGTTATGTCTGTTTTGGTCAGCAACTCAGTTTTGACAAAGGTTTTTAGCTGTTCGTGCCAGCCGTATCGCTCTGCGGTATATAATAGCGATCGCGCCGCTTTAACATACTCCCCATTTTGCAATAGAGCCTGACGAATCAAGGTCAAATAGAAGTCAAAATTTAACGGAATTTGTTGATGAAATCGACCTCGTGCTTCAGAAAATCCTTGAATCAGAGCAGTGTAAGCACATTCAACTACCTGTTCAATTGGGCAATCAGTCATTTCTAAAACTTGCTCTGATGACTGTTGCGAATATTCAAGATCGTGCGCGATCGAAGCATATACTGATGTCGATGCCAACAACAACTGAATCATCGGTAACGGTTTTGCCCAATCTGTTAATACTATCTGCGTTACACCACTCGAACAGCCAATTAAAAGAGAGCAATACTTAGTTAATTCCGCATTTTCGCGTAGCGTCAATACACTACCATCAATAATACGTGTATCTCCTGCGGTAATTTTAATGTGAGATGACAAAATAATGCTGCAATCCGGTAAGCGAGACAGCAGCCTTTGAGCAACAGACAAAGCATATTCTGGCTTCACAAAAGACTGACTGCTACTACTCGTATACTCGAATAAAATTACATGACTGCGTTTCAGTAAATTGTGATATTCAGCAAAATTGCGAACTCTTTCAATCTCATCACTTCGGAGACGCAGAATATTCTGAATCGGCACCGTAATCGGCTTGGGATAGCCTCGAAACAGAGAGCCTTTAGTGGTTCCATCATAATTTTGATAGTTGTTCGGGCTCACCTGCGTCAAAAATACTTCATCAAATTCGCCACGACTGAGGCGCACCTGTACCTCTTTTTCCAGGTCATACCAAGCAGCCACAATTTCCGACCAATTCCTAGCAGGAAATTCCCAAATTTCATCCACAAATGGATTACCTTCAATCATACTTCGGCACATTGATGAAATTGCCCAAGTCAAATGACAATTCGGATAATCATGCTTGATTTGTCTCGCCAAAGTAGTTGCATGAAGACAATCCCCATTTGAACCAAGCTGTCCCAACAAAATTCGCTTACGATCAGAATGTTGAGCAGTAAAAAAACCAGACCAAGAACGTTCTGTTTGCAAATGCGGTATCTCAGCTTCGAGAGATTTTGCGCTTCCTTCCATCACCACAACTTGGTCAATGTCAGGATTATTTTGCAGCAAAATCTCACTTTCGGAATTACTGAACCATGTAATTATGCAGTTTGGTTCGTTATTTTTGAGATTTTGGGCGGTTTCCAGATAGGATGATATTTCCTGTGGCAGAAAAACCGCAAAACCGTAATGCTTGTGCATCGGTGTATAGGGATAAGAAGCTGGCTGAGATAATTGTTTCATGATTGAAATACCTAAAGTTAGAGCGTGATTTTATGTGGTCTCGATCATCATAGCTGCGAGTTGTCGCAATTCAATTTTGGGTTGCCAATGTAGGCTGTGCATTAGTGCCGGATTGGATACTAATCGTTTATATTCAGGCTGAAAATTTTCAGCTTGTTCTATATAGCGAGTCCAATCCAAACCCAGGTTTAAAAAGCATACTTCTATCCAATCTTTTATAGAATGAGTTTTGCCGGAACCGATGACAGCTTCAAAAACATTTTCCTGTTCTACGAGCGTCATAATTCCCTCTGCTACATCACCCGCAAATGTCCATTCTTTCTCTACATTAACATCGCCAATTTGGAGTTTTTCCTCAGATCCCTGAACAATACGCTTAGCGGCGAGTACAATTTTTTGACTGACATGATTTGGCTTTCTGAGAGGGCTTTCATGATGGAATAAATATCCAACATAGGCTTTGATACCGAGACTTCTGTAATATCGAGCAGCATAAACTGATTGAATTCGAGCCACAGCATAAGCACTACTTGCTTCAAAAGCAGTATGTTCAGAAATTGGATTACCATCATTATAAAATTGAACACCGCTACCTGTAATAAAAACTTTAGAATTGGGGCTGTGCTTGTAAACCGATTCTAAAATATTTAGTGTACCTGTCGAAATTGCTGCATGATTTTCAAACAGCGCATCGTGTCGCGTTGTTGATGTAGCTGCTAAGTGAAATAGGTAGGTAGGTTGGTGTTTTTTTACCAACTCCTCAACCTGTTTGTAGTCAGACACATCGCCACGCATCCAATCTCCCGATCGCGATACAGCTAAAGGTTTAATTCCTTTGGCTTTGCACAACTGATTGAGATAGTATCCATCTTGTCCGTTAGCACCAAAAATAAGAGCGTTCACAGTTTATTTTTCTGAAATACAAAGGTGGCAAATGTATAACGACATCCTTCATAGATAAAATCGGGGTTCGGACAATCCCACTGCGGAACATCAGGGAGAACACAATTTTTCAATAAAGGAAGCAGTCGTTGTTTGAAGTCTTTTTGAGTGTAAAGACGAAAGTCTACGCCCGGAATGCGATCGCCCGGTTTATACTGGTCATTATAATCGCACGTTAAAATAGCAACACCTCCCGGTGCAAGAAGTTCAGCAATTTGGATCGTAAACAACTCGTCATTTTCAACGTGTTCAATCACAGATGTTGAAAAAATAATATCATAGCTCCCTTTGATAGTAGACGGCTTTTGGAAATACACATTCAGATCGCAGTTGATCGCCGGATCAATTTCTTCCAGGTGATACCCGATTTGCTTCAAGGCAGCAGCAGCACTATCTTCATAACTGCCAACGCATAAAATTTTAGGGGTGACGAATTGGGAGGCAAATTTTTGCACTGTATCCAATATAAAGGCTTGCTGAATATTCGCTGCTGGTATTTTACGCACCATCATCTCAGGAACTAGCGCAAATAACCGATCGATGATAGGTTGGTACTGCGATCGCGCCGCATCGTCCAAGATCCGATTGAATGATGTTACATTAGGAATCCCAACATCTAAATACCTCTGGCTGTGCGACTTCTGTGGATTTTCTAATACTTGAGCAAGTATACGCTCATAATCCCAAATGAAATTAGCTTCGCTCCATTCATTGTAAAATGGCACTAGCGGTGCAATACCGTTATCAACAATTTGTTTCAAGCTGGAATCTTCTATACAAATTGAAGGCTTTGCTGAAACAATATGTCTGAACATATTGCTTTTTGTAATGGCGATCGGTCTTTTTACAGCCAGGGCATGATCGATGGTGCTAGAGATACCACGATTATCATATCTTTCATAAAAAAATGCGTTGAGCGTATTTTGTGCCAGAAAATCCAGTAATTGCTCTTGAGTGAGAAAATCGTGACTTAAACTCAGTTTAATACCAGGCTTGACGATCGCCTGCTGACATCTTTTTGCTATGGCAACTGCTTGACTTCCATCAGCATCCGCAAAAGTTGCAAAGGGAATATGCAGCCTAATCAATGCCTCATCATACTCTTGCTGTACAGTAGCAATGACCTTCTCAAATCCTTTTCCTTCTAGTCCAAATCCAAAACTACCAATAGTTGCGATCTCTGGTAATTTGTGATTATTCCTGTAGGGCAATACAACTCTTCCTGTTTTAAATACAATTGGATTCTTTAGTTCTAATGTCGGATCGGGAGCTATATGGTATTGAAAAAGTGAATCATTTGATACATCGGCGATGCGCTGCGTAACTTCATGAATAATGCCTATATGTGGCACATTGATAGATTGAAGGATAGTTGGATTTACCCAACTTAAGGTCAAGGGATGATAGTTGTAAATAATTGCTACTGGCTTGAGCTTGTTGACGCTCTCCAACAACTCTTCCGAACTGGAACATTCGGCATATACGAAACAGTATTTAGTTGATTTTTCCAGGGTTTTTGCTATATTTAAACCATACTGCTGCACGCCGCATTGTTTTTCTTTGTGCGAGACAATCAAAATTTTATCCTGCAAGTTATCGTTCTCTTTACTTGCTGATGCTGTCTGAAATTTTGATTCCCTAGTCACCCAAATATTTGCTGTTTTAGCTTCTCCTGTAGATAAGCTAATCTCTTCAACTATCTTGCCCAGCCATTGTTGGATCTCGGCATAATTCTTGGCATAAACCACCGGATTTTCCAAGTTATCCCAAAGTTTCTCGGCTAAGTCCCAGCCCACAATACAACGAGGCTTATATCGATTAATCTCCGTTTGGCAAGCCGCGTTTACAGCGCTTCCTTTCATCAACAAACCAATACATTTGTCTCCAATTTGCGACAATTGTTTCAGATTCATGCCGCTGCAATCTACAAGATTTGCCACCTGGGATTTAGGTGGAGCGGAACAGTAAAAATTGAGTTGAGGAAAATCCGATGCTATTTGTTTGAGGTGTTCGTTTAAATAAAAATAGCTTTGATTCGAGAAAACTTCCCCGTTTTCTACCAAAATACTGTTGGCTCTAACTTCTATTTCCGCCTCTCTCTGCCCAAAGAAATTGATCGTGGGGGTGTGAATCGGTATCGGCAGGAGATATTTATGATTAAGCCTATGCTGATACATCTGGCGATTAAAGGTATGAACGTTATTTTGATACGTCATACCGTAGAGTTTCAAAATATCATCAAAAACGCCAAACCACATATTGAAAAATATGGCATCATCGGGGCAGTTTGGCGTGGGTTCTGTGCCTTTGTATTCGCAGCCTTGATAGAGCAAGATAGCCAAATCTAAATCCTGCCAAAGATCAGCAGAGACTTCCTCGCACTCCAGGGTAATTTTCACACCAGGAAAATTTACTCTAATCGCCTGAATAACGGCTCTTGTCAAAATCACATCGCCGCTGTGAAAACTGTTATGAATGAAGAAATGTGTCATAGCTTTATTCTGTCGTGCGTTGTCTCGTGTCTTGACTTAGTATTTGATAATTTCGACGTTAGGCAAAGGGAAAATTAGACCAACACCGCTGTTCAGTGTTTCTTGCTCGCGCTTCAGAAATTCTTCCTTAAAATGCCACGGCAAGACTAAATAATAATCCGGCTTCATGGCCCTTGAATCGGCTTCGCTGACAATAGGAATGTCAGTACCGAGCGTATAAGCGCCATATTTATCTGGGTTTCTTTCCGCCGCTACATCTATAATGCGATTGTCAATTCCGCACCACTGTAAAATTGTATTTCCTTTAGTCGATGCACCGTAAATGTGAATGCTTTTACCTTCCTTTTTCAGCATTTTTAGCAGCGAAACTAACTGCTCTTTATGCACGTTGATCCTGTCTTGAAAATTTTTGTATGGTTTGTCGGTATCCAGCTCCATGTCAAATTCTGCCTGACGTAATAGCTTAATGCGCGTCACAGCTTCTTGGTTCTTAAAAGCAAAGGTGTCAAGATGCGTTGCATAACAGCGAATGCTACCGCCGTTGATGTCATTAAGTACGGAATCTACTATTTTTAAGTCAGCTTGTTTGAGAATATATTCCAATACAGCTAAACTATAATATTCCAAATGCTCGTGACAAATTGTGTCGTAAGAATTCATTTTGAGCATGGATGGCATATAGGACATCTCAAAGACCCACAAACCATCATGAGTCAGGGATTTTTTGATTTCCTTGCAGAAGCCTACGGGATCTTCAAGATCGTAAAACATGGCGATCGATGTAATAACATCAAACTTTTCGCCTTGCAAAACCTTGGTGAGTTCTTCTGAAGGAAAAATGTCTTGAATTGCAGTAATATCTCCGGTTATTTCTTGAGCGACGTCAGACGGATCGACACCAAATTTGATAAATTCTTGGGGATAACACTTCAATAAAGTACCATCATTACAGCCAATATCTAAAACGCGGGCATTGCTTTTACCAATCAGCGATGCTGCTTCTTCAGTAATTCCCTGTAAGTGACTGCGCATGGTTTGGTTTGTACCGGAACGATACCAGTAAGCAGAATATAAAACTTCTGGCGGTACGGTATGTTCCATTTGCAATAAACCGCAAGCTTTCTCATCTCTGGTTGGATCGCAGCGCACTAGAGAAAGGGCAATTTTGCGGAGGGGTGGTTCTTCTTTTCCTGGTTTGACAAATGAACCTTGTAAATGCTGTTCGCCTAAATTAATCACTGGGGTGAGTGCTGAAGAACCGCAGACTCGACAAGTTTTGCGATGACCTAAGTGCATTGATTTACCTTAAAAAATGTTTATTTTTGATGAGACTCTAGATTTTTTACCAGTGCTTGGAATTTTTTGTCTATTCCGTCTATGCACTTATTCCGCTGCAAGTTCAGGATGGCTAGCTGTTTGACTACTAAATCTTTTTCTGTTACAGCTACTTTTTCAAATTCATACACTTTTTCTTGTGCGTGCCACAAGTTGCAGTTAACTTGGGCGAGTTCCGAGAATATTTCGCCGATGCTACCACCGACATCAGGTACATAATTGCCTTCTTTTTTATAAACTTTATTTGAGGCAAAAATCAGGCGATCGCTCGGAATTTGCCCACTTATAGCCGCATTAATAAATTCGTTGATTTCCTCCTGAAGCTGTTTTTCTTGAACAGCAAGGCTCTTGAGTCTGATTTCGTCTTCGGAATGCCACTGTTTCAATTTGACAATTGTCAATTTATCGCAGAGAGAGCCAAGTGTTTCTGCCATGGGTCAAAGGTGATTGGTTTGAAATAATTTGATTCTGGAGGCTGGCGATAGTTAGTATTGTCTAAAGGAAGTTTGGGCAAATCACCCTACACCCCGTTCCTACCTTAGTGCTAAGTCATACACTGAATATTTTATCCTAGTTGTTACCACCAAGCTACTAATATAGGTCGTTTGGTATCAGACGAATACCTATTGTGGCTGTTCCCAGAATCATCCATACTATTTTATACAAAGTCTTTGGGCGTACACAGGATTATCTTACATAGAAAGCAGGATTAGCACTACTTCCTCTAGATACTATTGAGCAATTAAACTTCCCGACAGTATTCATGTAGCAGTTGACAAAAAATACTAATTATGGTATGTCAAACAAAACATTGATAGAAGGCTACTGTGAGGATGAGCTAGAAGCCATCAGCTAGGACGTGAGAACCCGATCGCCCACAGCCGAGATTCGGGCCAACCAAAAACAAGTTACAATTACGTTAAGATTGATGAACATAAATAAAAATTCCCAAATCACAGGGACTAAAAATTAGGAGATCCACCTCAGTGAATAAACGCTGGAGAAACGCTGGCCTGTACGCACTTCTGGCTATTGTAGTCATTGCCTTAGCAACCGCATTTTTTGACAAACAGCCCCCAAGCCGCGAAGTTTGGAAGTACAGTCAATTCATTCAGGAAGTCGAAGGCAAGAGAGTAGACAAAATCAATATCAGTTCCGATCGCACCAAAGCCCTCGTCACAGCCCAAGACGGCAACAAAGTGATCGTCAACTTGCCCAACGATCCAGAACTGATCAACATCCTGACCAAAAACAACGTAGACATTTCTGTTCTACCGCAAAGCGACGAAGGCTTCTGGGTAAAAGCCCTCAGCAGCCTCTTCTTCCCAATTCTACTGTTGGTCGGACTCTTCTTCCTGGTGCGACGCGCCCAAAACGGGCCCGGCAACCAAGCCATGAACTTCGGCAAATCCAAAGCTAGAGTCCAAATGGAGCCCCAAACTCAGGTGACATTCAGCGACGTAGCCGGCATCGAACAAGCCAAACTAGAACTCGCCGAAGTCGTGGACTTCCTGAAAAATGCAGACCGCTTCACCGCAGTCGGTGCCAAAATCCCCAAAGGCGTGCTGTTAGTCGGCCCTCCCGGAACAGGCAAAACCCTCTTAGCAAAAGCAGTCGCTGGCGAAGCAGGCGTTCCTTTCTTCTCAATTTCCGGTTCCGAGTTTGTCGAAATGTTCGTCGGTGTGGGTGCTTCCCGCGTCCGCGACTTGTTTGAACAAGCCAAAACCAACGCTCCTTGTATCGTATTTATCGATGAAATTGACGCCGTAGGCCGTCAACGCGGCGCTGGTATGGGCGGTGGTAACGATGAACGGGAACAAACCCTCAACCAATTGCTGACTGAAATGGACGGTTTTGAAGGTAACACCGGCATCATTATTATTGCTGCTACCAACCGTCCTGATGTGCTGGATGCTGCGTTGCTCCGTCCTGGTCGCTTCGATCGCCAAGTAGTAGTAGATCGCCCCGACTTCGCAGGCCGCCTCGAAATTCTCAACGTTCACGCCCGCGGCAAAACCTTGTCCAAAGATGTGGACTTAGAAAAAATTGCCCGTCGCACACCTGGTTTCACTGGTGCAGATTTGTCCAACCTGCTGAACGAAGCAGCAATTTTGGCGGCCCGCCGCAACTTGACCGAAGTCTCCATGGATGAAGTCAATGATGCGATCGATCGCGTCCTCGCAGGCCCAGAAAAGAAAGACCGCGTAATGAGCGAAAAGCGCAAAACTTTGGTAGCTTACCACGAAGCCGGTCACGCCCTAGTCGGTGCGCTAATGCCCGATTATGACCCCGTGCAAAAAATTAGCATTATCCCCCGTGGCCGCGCCGGTGGTTTGACTTGGTTCACACCTAGCGAAGACCGCATGGATTCTGGCTTATATTCTCGCTCCTACTTGCAAAATCAAATGGCCGTTGCTTTAGGCGGCCGCATTGCTGAAGAGATTGTCTTCGGTGAAGAAGAAGTGACCACAGGCGCTTCCAATGACTTGCAACAAGTGGCAAGAGTCGCACGCCAAATGGTGACTCGCTTCGGTATGAGCGATATACTAGGCCCTGTAGCTCTCGGTCGCCAACAAGGGAATATGTTCATGGGTCGCGATATCATGGCTGAACGGGATTTCTCGGAAAAAACCGCAGCGGCGATCGACAATGAAGTCCGCTTGTTGGTAGAACAGGCTTACCGACGTGCTAAAGATGTGCTGGTTGGTAATCGCCACGTCCTTAATGCTTTAGCAGATATGCTAGTTGAAAAGGAAACTGTGGATTCCGACGAGTTGCAAAATTTGTTGGCTAATAGTGATGTCAAAATGGCGACTATTGCCTAATTGATTTTGGATTTAATCTAAAGTTTGAAATCGGTAATTGGGGTTATTCTGGGATTGTCCGGGATAGCCCCGATTTTTTAAATAGATATCAAATTTCGCGGCCCACCCACTCTGATATCAATTCGGGTTGTACCGGAATGATTTAACCGCGAAGGCGCTAAGGACGCGAAGGAAGAGAAGAGAGAGATTAATAATTCCGATCGAGAGAGTATTTGATACAGCGGTTCCCGCTGCAAGAGCGACACACAAACATGAATCCTCAACATTTAATAAATTGGTTTGTTAATTGCTCCTGGGAGCATCCCGATTTCGGAAACACGCCTAGAGGGGCTTTCGCATTCGCGTTGAAAATCTCTGATATATCTATAGGATATAGGCGCGAATGCGAATCCCCTACAAAAATGCGATGCACCTCTAAATCTGTAAGTAATCTTGGTGGATTGACAGTAAACTCATTGGTTTCAAGGAATGAAGAAGTGTCGGCTATTTTAGGCAAGTAATTGAATGCAGTTGCGATCGCCACTTATGGTAAATTAAATACATCCAGGCTTGCCATCAAAGCCAGATAAATCAAGGCTTGTAGTCGATCGCCCAAAACGCCATGCCCGATTCCGAATTCTCTGATGATTTAAAATGGACACCCGAAGCTAAGGCCAAGCTGAAAAATATTCCCTACTTTGTCCGGGGAAAAGCTCGCGTCCGCATCGAACAGTTGGCCCGCGAAGCCGACACCGAAGTTGTCACCGTGGACTTAGTTGAGCAAGCTCGCATCGAATTTGGCCAATAGGCGATCGCAATGTACCCTAAAGCCTTAAACTATAACTTGCCTCTCCTAATGTTCACAGAGCTACTGAGTCACCCGTGCGGAAAATTGTTATTGCTGGCAACTGGAAAATGTACAAAACTGGGGCTGAATCCCTAGAGTTTCTTAAAGGATTCACCTCCTCTTTGACGGAAACCCCGGAGGAACGAGAAGTCGTACTTTGCGTTCCCTTCACTTCATTAGCCGTCCTCTCGAAAAATCTGCACGGTGGCCGGGTGCGGCTCGGTGCTCAGAATGTTCATTGGCAAGAGTCGGGAGCTTATACCGGCGAAATTTCAGGGCCGATGCTCGCAGAACTTGGGGTTCGCTACGTCGTCATCGGGCACAGCGAACGGCGTCAATATTTTGGTGAAACTGACGAAACCGTCAATTTACGCCTCAAAGCTGCTCAGAAGTACGGTTTAATTCCGATTTTGTGCGTCGGGGAAACAAAGGCCCAACGAGATGCAGGGGAAACTGAAGCTCATATTTTCTCTCAATTAGCACAAGATTTGGTGGATGTCGATCAAACTAAGTTGGTGATTGCTTACGAACCGATTTGGGCGATCGGCACTGGCGATACTTGCGAAACTAAGGAAGCTAACCGAGTTATTGGTTTGATTCGCAGTAAATTGAGCAATCCTGACGTGCCAATTCAATACGGCGGTTCTGTTAAGCCGGAAAATATTGATGAAGTTATGGCTCAGCCAGAGATTGACGGGGTTTTGGTTGGTGGTGCTAGTTTGGAAGCTGCCAGTTTTTCGCGCATTGTCAATTATCAATAAGTTGCGATAAGTTGCGATCGACAATTAGTTCTCCCAGGAGTTCTAATGCCAAGAACCGATAATCTATACGAGTTGCCCGAAAATCTGCCGTTACCCGTTGATGATGGGGCAACTAATCACCTTTTTGGTATGCAACTTCCTGCAATTCCCCTGATGTCAACGGCTGGAATTATTGTTGATTTAGGAAGCATTTCTGGCACGACAATTGTGTACTGTTATCCGCGCACTGGCACACCTGACCAGATTCGTACTAACTTGAATACTGACGAACTCTACAGCATCGTTACCACAAATCGATCGACAATCGCTATGCTATAAAAGAGCCTCAGTCCGATCGCCAGGTCGATCGCGTACCAGCTATGACCCAAAGTCTCAGTGCGACAGGGTTGCCCCCCGCCTTCCCAGATCACACGCAACTCCCAGAATCTGACGGTACTTTTGTGAAAAATTTCCAAGAGCATCCCCAGAGCATCCTGCTCACCGACTCCCTAGAAACCACACTACAAACGCTTCATCCCGACGGACAATATGCGATCGGGCAAGATTGTGGCATCTACTGGCGCGAAACCGACCCACCAGAAAAGGGTGCCGAAGCCCCTGACTGGTTCTACGTCCCCAACGTTGGGCCCCTCGTGGACGGCGAAATTCGTCGCTCTTACGTGATTTGGCGCGAGTATATGGTGCCAATAATTGCGATCGAATTGGCCAGTGGAAATGGTTCCGAAGAACGAGACAACACGCCTTTATCTCGTTTGGCAGAAGGTACTACTCAAAAACCAGGGAAGTTTTGGGTATACGAACAGATTATCCGCATTCCCTACTACGCCATCTATGTAATTAAAACTAGCCAACTGGAAGTCTACAACTGGGTGAATGGCCGCTATCACCAATTGGAACCCAACGATCGCGGACATTACCCGATCGACCCTATGGGCATAGAATTAGGCCTATGGGAAGGCAGCTATCAAAATCAGACACAGCGCTGGTTACGCTGGTGGGATAACCAGGGCAATTTGTTACTGACTGGAAGCGAACAAGCTCGACTAGAACGCCTCTACACCGAACAGGAACGCCAGCGGGCTGAAGCTGAAAGCCAGCGGGCTGAAGCTGAGAGCCAGCGGGCAGATCGCGCAGAGCAAACACAACAAAATGCGATTCCGCGACTGCTGTCAATGGGTTTAACCATCGAACAAGTTGCTCAAGCGCTTTCGCTCTCGGTCGAGGAGGTACAGCGCTTGAGGTCTAGTGCGATAACTGATATCAAGGGCGTAGCAAACGCGGATTTTGTATGACAAATAACCCCCAAAAAAATACAATTAGAAATAAGTCTTTCGAGTGGGGAAAACGCACTTACCTAATGGGCGTTTTGAACATAACCCCCGATAGTTTTAGTGACGGTGGCGATTTCAATACCATAAAATCGGCTCTAATGCAAGCTGAAAATATGGTAAAATCTGGGGTTGATATTATTGATATTGGCGGTCAATCTACTCGGCCTGGTGCAGCGGAAATATCATTAACAGAAGAACTAAATCGAGTCGTTCCAGTTGTAGAAATGCTGCGACAAAACGCAGATATTTTTGCAGATACACCGATTTCTGTTGATACTACCAGAGCACAGGTTGCGAAAGCTGCGGTTGAGGCGGGAGCCGATATAATTAACGATATTTCAGCAGCTACTTTTGACTCAGAAATGCTGTCAACCGTTGCTAAATTAGCAGTACCAATAATTTTGATGCACCTGCGGGGAACACCCCAAACCATGCAAACATTGACAGATTATCGCGATTTAATTGGGGAAATTGGCGAATTCTTACAGAGTCGAATTGCAGCCGCCGCCGCCGCAGGAATTGACAAATCTCAAATAATTATTGACCCCGGTATTGGCTTTGCCAAGACTTACAGTCAGAATTTAGAAATTTTGCGCGAGTTGCCAAAATTTCGTTCTTTAGACTGTCCGATTTTAGTCGGAGTCTCGCGAAAAAGCTTCATTGGCAAGATTTTGAATCAGCCCGAAGCGAAACAAAGAGTTTGGGGGACAGCGGCGGCTTGTACAGGTGCGATCGCGAATTCGGCGGATATTTTACGAGTTCACGATGTCAGAGAAATGCACGATGTCTGTCAGGTAGCCGACGCCATCTTCAGAAATCAGTCTTGACTAGCGTGAGTATCGATAACTTTCATGTCCTCATGGTGAGAGTGCGGCTCAATATCAGACATAGATCCCATCAACTCGTTAAGAGCTTCTGTCATGTTTTTTGGGTCCATAAACAGAATTTTAGCGTTATCGCTTTCACCCAATTTTTGTTGAGCATCTAAGTATTTTTCTGTTACTAAGTAATTCAAAACTTGCTTACTATTGGGATGGGAATCGAGAGCCTCCACTAAGAGTTTCATGTACTCCTTAGTACCAGTAGCTTTATTGACCATTGCTTGCCACTCGCTCTTGGTTGCTTGCTCCAATTCCATAGCTTCTTGCACCCTTTTTGGAGGTGTAATGCTTTGAATTTCGACCCGGATGACTTTGACACCCCAAGTTTCAGTAGCTTCGTCCAATTTCTTGAGTAACTGCTTATTCATGTCATCTCGGGAACCGAAGATCTCTTTCATCGGCAAACGACCAATTTCACCACGAAACGTAGTTAAAACTAAGTTGGCGATCGCATTTTCAATTTGATCGATACCGTAATAAGCTTTCTGCAAATTTACAACTCGCCAATACACCACGGCATCGACATCGAGAACCACATTATCTACCGTGATGGCTGACTGAGGTTTAATATCTAAAACTCTTTCGCGGGTTGTGTCCACGCAGACTACTTTCTCTACCACGGGACTGATAAAGTGGAATCCGGGCTTGAGAGTGCGCTTGTATTGGCCCAAACGTTCGACTAAAGCTTCGTCGCCGCCGCTGACTATTTTCACAGAGGAGTTAACAGCGTAGCCGAGGATGAGCGCAACGAGCATGGCTAGAATAGACTGCCCCATTTCTACTTTCCTGCTAAGTTTACTGAATAATCGATCGGAATTCTACTCTAATTTAACGCAAAATATGCCACACAGTGCTAAAATATCTCGACTGTTAATAACTTCTTAATAGTGCGCCCCCATTTGCTCAGACTCTGACAGGGTGTGAAACCCAGGATATCAAAAACACGTTGCTACAGAATATATGAAAAACGATCGAGAGTTTCGCCCTTTAAAAATTTTGATCTGGATCGCCCCAAGCATTTTGGCAACCGGAGGAATGGGCGCTTTAGCAGTTGTACCAGCGGTACCGGCTAAACCCACCACGCTGCAAATCTCCCAAAACTTGCAGTCCCAAAACTCCCCGCCACGAGGCCCCCGTGGTCCACTTCGGGAAGTTCTCTCCTACGAGATGAAAGGAGACGAACTCAGGATTTGCAAACAGGAAGGCAACTCCGAGAAAAAGTGCGAAGTTGTCGGCAAAGGATACACAGTAGCTTTGAGGATTGCCAACGACCTTTACAATCAAGGAAACCTGGCCAATGCCGAAATTTTGTACAAACAACTGATTACTCGCTTTCCGAAACAGGGAGATGCTTACTATAAGTTGGGAACCTTGCTCTCAGCCCAAGGTAAAATGAGCGATGCGATCGCCCAATTTCGACAAGCAATTCAACTCAACCCGCAGCACGCCAAAGCTCACAACGATTTGGGTGTAGCCATGGCAAGTCAAGGGCAATTGCCAGATGCAATTTTGGAGTGGAGACAAGCAATTAAAATTAACAGCCAATATCCCGATGCTTTAAACAATTTAGGAGTCGGATTGTACCAACAAGGAGTGAAAGAAGAGCAAGCAGAAGCAGTAGCCAGCCTCAAAAAAGCTCAGGAATTATTCATCAAACAAGGCCGAGTTTCCCAAGCCAAAAAAGTCGAGGAAATTTTGCAGCAAATCAATTCGCAGTCGAGCGGTTCCTAAGCTGCATAGGTTATGAGTCATGAATTATGCGTTATTGTTGACATACTCCCTGGCGTAAACGCACGGGGATTCTTTACGCTTCATCGACTGATGCTACCTTTCATAGTCTTACTCTGTCGAGAGCGTACATTTAAGGTCGTGCCGATGCCCCATGCCGACCATTTCTATATTTCTAGCTGCATTCTCATCTCTATCTTGCTCTGTGCCACAACTTAAACATAGCACTGAGCGAATAGATAGATCGATTTTGCCCCACTTAAATCCACAGCCTGAGCAGATTTGACTGGTAGGTTCCCATCGGCTAATCACCTTGAACTCCCTACCAAACTTCTGGGACTTAGCTTCGCACAAAGATCGGAATTCATACCATCCTTGCTGGCTAATTGCCCTTGAAAGCTTGCGATTCGTCACCATGCCCGATACATTGAGGTCTTCCAAAGCAATCACTTGGTTTTCGTTGACTATTTTGGTTGATAACTTATGCAGGAAGTCTTTCCGGGTGTCGGCAATCTGATTGTGCAATTTAGCAATTCTGATGCGAGTTACATTCAGTCTTTTGGAATCTTTTGGTTGACGAGCCAACTTCCGTTGCAGTTTACGAACTTTCCGGTCTACCTTTTTATAACTAGGACTTTCAGCTTTTTCACCATTGCTCATTACCGCAAAGGTTTTAATGCCTAAGTCGATGCCGACGCTGGGATTCTTTGCCTCGAAATGAATCGGTTCAATCTCTACAACAAAACTTAGGAAATAACGGTTTGCACAATCCTTAATTACCGTGACCGAGCTAGGTTCAGATGGCAACTCCCTCGACCATATTGGATTGACAAGGCCAATCTTGGCTAAATAAACACCACCGTCCTCCTTCAGGGAGAAACCGCGAAGAGTAAACCTAGCTGATTGATTATTAGTCCTCTTTTTGAACTTGGGATACCCAGTTTTACGCCCTTTTCTCTTCCTTTTACAGGAATTGAAAAAGTTCTTGAAAGCTACCTCCAAATCGGCTACAGATTGCTGCAAAGGGACTACAGATACTTCTCTTAGCCAAGCTCTTTCTTCGGATTGCTTTGCCTGAGTAATTACTACTTTTTGTAGTTCGGCTGAACTTGGCTTTTTTTGAGACTGTTTGCACAGGGCAAGAGCATCGTTCCAGGCTACTCGAACACAGCCAAACAATTGAGCCAATCTCTGTCGTTGTTGGCTTGTTGGATAGATTCTGTACTGATACCTTGCTTTCATTATTTTTGCTGTTTGAATTACTCGATCATACCATATATTACTGATTCAATTGACAACATTAAAGATAATTAAAGCCGTCCTATAAGGCGATGTGCTGAGCGTAGTCGAAGTAACGGGGCTTCAGACCCAACTTCTTGGTGATTAGGACAAACTAATGACTAATGACTACTGACTACTGACTACTGACTAATGACTAATGACTACTGACTAATGACTAATGACTACTGACTACTGACTAATGACTACTGACTACTGACTAATGACTACTGACTACTGACTACTGACTACTGACTACTGACTACTGACTAATGACTAATGACTACTGACTACTGACTACTGACTAATAACTAATAACTAATGACTTCCTAAAGCATTTCCTTCAAAACTTGTAAAATCACATCTCCATCCACGCGATCGCTCACCGCCGCCTCACCCAGGCGCACTGGTAGCACAAACCGCACTTTACCATCCTGCACCTTTTTGTCCAATTGTAAAGTCTTCAAAATTTCCTCAACATCCATACCAGCGGGCAATTTCGTAGGCAAACCAGCCTTTTCCAGCACAGCTAACTGACGTCGATCGCACTCTTGGTCCCACATTTCCAATTCCACAGCCAACCGACTCGCAGCCACCATACCGATGGCCACACCTTCCCCGTGATTCACCAACTTATAACCAGTCAAACTTTCCACCGCATGGCCAATGGTATGTCCGTAATTCAAAATCGCCCGCAAACCAGACTCCTTCTCATCCTTGCTTACCACATCCGCCTTAGCTTGGCAAGACCTGCTCAAAATTTCTGCCAGCAAATCTGCCTTCACGTAGCGCATCTGATCCAAACGCTTGCAACTCTCCAACTTCTCGAACAATTCCACATCCCAAATCACCCCGTACTTAATCACTTCCGCCATGGCGGAGCGAAACTCCCTCGCCGGCAGAGTTTTGAGCACATCCGGGTCAATTAACACCAAACGAGGCTGATGAAAAGCCCCAATTAAATTCTTCCCCAAAGGATGATTGACCCCGGTTTTACCACCAATAGAAGCATCAACCATCGCCAGCAAAGAAGTCGGAACTTGGACAACATTAATTCCCCGCAACCAAGTCGCAGCAGCAAAACCCGTCATATCGCCAACCACTCCGCCACCCAAAGCCACCATCGTCGAAGAACGTTCTAACCGGTTTTCCAAAGCAGCGCCGTAAATCTTCTGCACCGAATTTAAAGTTTTGTACTGTTCCCCTGGTGGTAGAATACAGTTACCGACATGAAAACCAACCGATTCCAGGGCAGCAGCCGTCTTTTCTCCGTAATGCCGAAAAATCGACTGATTCGACACTAGCAGCACTTTTTTGCCCAAATTCAACCCACCAAGCATAGTGCCGAGTTCGTCTAAACCGCCCGATCGCACGCAAATATTGTAAGATTGTGGTCCCAAGTCAACTTTAATTACTGATTGCATATTTATCTAATTTAGATTATAGATTTTAGATTATAGTTCTTATAGGTCTTTTTATTGATTGTTTTGGAGAAATTGCAATGACTCTTAGCGGAGCAATAACTTATTTTGGGCTTTTCGGCGGAATGCTGGGCTTGGCAACAGTGTTAATGTTTGGTCTGCGGGCTGTCAAACTCATCTAATTTACCAATAATTTAGATGCGAGAACCAGAGGATTGTAACCTCTGGTCAAAGTAACATTTGGGCGAAGTATTTGCGCAAAATATTTCTAGTTTTACCAGTAGATTTAGGGCATAAATACTTCTCTTGAATTTAATCAAGGAGCGATCGCACTTGCTATAAAACACGATCGCTCTTCATCAATTACAGAATTAGTTCTAATTCAGCCGATCGAACTTCGGGCAATTTCTCGGCCCCTGTCGTATCAAAAACGATCGCGTGTTTAGCCTACGGCAACAAACGCCGTAAAATCTGGATGTATCCGTCAGCATCACCGCGGCGGTGGAACCTTGCAACCACCAATCGCTGCATATTTGGCAATTGCCGCACGATACACCAGGGATGAGTGTTTAATTTGGGCTTTGATGTTGGTATCATAGGGTAATCCTTCCCCGCCGAAAGCGGGATTTGGTAGAAAAGGCGATCGCCCTTAAGTTTTCGAGGCTCGGAGGGCGATCGTTTTAGTGTACATAGATATTGTCGGGTATATATGCACCGATGTCAAGCCAAATATGGGCTACGTTAGACTGAAGATTCGAGAACTAGCTGAGCAAAGAGGTTGGACGTTCAAAGAAGTTGCCGATCGATCCGGAGTCAACTACAACACGGTAAAAAGCTACGGGAGGCGGGATGCTTTAAACACAGTAGATCTTTCTGCTGTCTACAAAATAGCCCGCGCCTTTGACGTAACTATGGAAGATTTGGTTGAGATTTTGGAAGATTGAGGACGTACAAATAGGCTAAATCAGAGGTTTATTCGCCTTGAGGATAAGAAGATGACTTATCTGAGGTGATGTAATGTTCTAGCAAAAGCTTTTCTATGTGCATGATCGCCACATCAATTTGTGGTTTTTGATCTTTGCTAAACTTTCCGGTTACAGCTAGGGAATTTTGATCGGGCACGAGGGTGATCGTACAATTGTCGCGCAAAAGATGTTCCAAGTGAGCGAGGGCGACCTCTATTTCTGCTAGTTTGTTTGGGCTGAAAGTACCTGTAATCATAAAACTTCCTAGAGGTATGCCTCGATTTTGTGTAGGTGATGGATCTGAGGGTAGTGAAACCTGCTGCGGAAGAAGAATAGTAGCATTGTCTAGTTGGTTGTTTCGAGGGGCAATGAGATTTGCTGGTATCAGATCCAGGGCTATACACGCATCGTAAAAATAGGAGGCATCAATTTTTGTCCCACGGAGAAACCGCTTGAGAGTCGATAAAGATATTCCTATTTCATCCGCCCACCTTTGTTGAGTCCAAGGTCGCATAAACATAGCATTGTTGACAATTTCTTTACCTTCTTCCAAAAGGCTCAAACTGTTGCGTTTCCGATTTTTTGGTGTAGTCATTATTTTTTTCCTTTACTTTCAAGCTGCCAAGCTTAAGCAGCAGTATAGCAAGCCATCTTTTAACTGGCTCCTCTTTCCCTAATAATCTAAGATTCGCTTATGTTAACAGGTCAGATATAGTCTAAAAATGTGACTATAAAATGACCAGATTAAGTGAGCTATCTTAGCTTGTTTTTTCATATTTTTAATCCTAGAATTAAGATTATCAAGTTTGGCAGCTTGAGTCCCATCAACGTACTAGGAGTCAAAACTTATGGAGTTTGGTCGCTACGATGGCAACACATTGCAGGTTGTACAGCAGCCGAGTCTCAGCATCCCCCCAGCTATAAACGTGCAGCCGGAAGTTGTCTCAAGTGGTATTGCTCTAATGACAATAACAGCACTTACTATGTTTGTTCGAGAAATTCGGTTGCTGGTGAAAGACGGTAAAGGCTCTTAATTTTCAATATAATCACGATCGCTGCTGGAGGAAGCTTCAGCAGTTTTTGAAATATACAGTTATAGTATGCTGTATTCACTTGCAATGCTTCGTAATTTGAGATTTTAGACACGATAAAATGCTCAAAATTCCTAGATTAATATCGTACTTATCGTCGCCGTTTCTTCACCTGTTGGTAGGGAAAGCAGTTAATAACCTCAGATAGCATATAACTACCTTTTGAATCAGATTCCATCAGTTCCAAGTAGACAGTCTTGGGAACTTCAAAGTATAGATATGTCTTGCTGCTATTGAAAACAACTTCGAGGGTAGAGGTTGTTTCGTCATAACCCACAGCTTGGATCATGCTAGATTCGACTGGTTCTAGTTTGATGGTAATAATGCAATCCATTTTCCCCTAAAATAATTTCTACTTCCCTCAATCTCAAATCGCAATGTCTCATTCCACCGATATCGTCACCCTCGGCCGCTGGATGGCCTCCGACTTCAGCAACCAAGCCCAAGCTTTTGAAAATCCGCCCTTCTTTGCCCACATCCGCGTCTGCATGAGACCCCTACCCGCGGAACTTTTGGGTGGCCTAAGTCTCTATCTAGAACAAGCCTATGACATCGAACTCAACTCCCCGTACCGAGTCCGAGTGTTAAAATTAGTGCCGAAGGGCGATCGCATCGATATCGAAAATTACGCGATCGCCAACGAAGAACAATTCTACGGCGCCTCCCGCGATCTCCAACGACTCCAAGAACTCAAAAAAGCAGAATTTAAACTAATGCCGGGATGCACCTTTATTACGCACTGGACCGGCCACAGCTTCAAAGGGTGCGTTGAACCAGGAAAAGGCTGTATGGTGGTCAGAAAGGGCAAAAACACCTATCTAGACAGCGAATTCGAGATCGATGGAGACAAATTTATTAGTCACGATCGCGGGCGGGACCCAGAAACCGACGCCCACGTCTGGGGAGCCCTCGCCGGTCCCTTTGAATTCACCCGTCGAGCTAGCTTCGCCGCTGAAATTCAGGTTTAATACAAAAAAACCGGGGGCGATTTAGCAAAGAACTCCCTTGATTAAAGGTTCAGAATGCACCAATACCTGGTACATTAACCCAGTATTGGTAAGCAAGATTCACCTTTGTTTTATGAAAGTCCTGGTTATTGGTGGCGATGGCTATTGCGGTTGGGCAACCGCACTCTACCTTTCCAACAAAGGTTACGAAGTTGGCATCCTCGACAGCTTTGTGCGGCGGCACTGGGATCTGGAACTGTGCAGCGACACCCTCACTCCCATTGCACCGATTCAGCAACGACTCCAGCGATGGCAAGATTTAACGGGTAAGTCGATCGACTTGTTTGTCGGTGACATCACCAACTATGATTTTCTCAGCAAAAGCATGAGAAAATTTGCACCAGAGGCTGTAGTCCATTTCGGCGAACAGCGTTCGGCACCTTTTTCGATGATCGATCGCGAACACGCAGTCCTCACCCAAGTCAATAATGTAGTTGGGACACTGAACCTGCTTTATGCCATTCACGAAGATTTCCCCGACTGTCACTTAGTGAAATTGGGGACAATGGGCGAATACGGCACGCCGAATATTGACATCGAAGAAGGCTATATTACGATCGAACACAACGGGCGCAAGGATACACTACCCTATCCCAAACAGCCTGGAAGTTTTTATCACTTAAGTAAAGTCCACGATTCGCACAATATCCATTTTGCCTGCAAAACTTGGGGCTTAAGAGCTACCGACTTGAATCAGGGTGTCGTCTACGGCGTACTCACAGATGAAACCGGCATGGACGAACTGTTAATCAACCGTTTGGACTACGACGGAGTATTCGGTACAGCTTTGAACAGATTTTGCGTTCAAGCTGCGATCGGTCATCCTTTGACAGTCTATGGTACTGGTGGGCAAACCCGCAGCTTCTTGGACATTCGGGATACTGTGCGATGCGTCGAATTGGCGCTCGCCACTCCCGCCGCTTCTGGACAATTCCGAGTCTTCAACCAATTCACCGAACAATTCAGCGTCGGCGACTTGGCTGGATTGGTGCAAAAAGCAGGCACGGCAATGGGATTAAAGGTAGAAATCAATCACCTGGACAATCCGAGAGTCGAGAAAGAAGAACATTATTTCAATGCGAAAAACACCAATCTATTAGACCTCGGTTTGCAACCGCATTATTTGTCGGATTCTCTGCTTGATTCTCTGCTGAATTTTGCTACAAAATATCAGCATCGGGTCGATAAGAATCAGATTTTACCCAAGGTTTCTTGGCGGTAATTTCTGGTATATATCTGCGGTGCAATAGTTTTTTTTAACGAACCGCGAAGGCGCGAAGGGCGCGAAGGAAGAGGAAAGAAGGGAAGAGAAGGGTTTACAAGTTCTGAATGGATTTCCTTCTATCTTTGGCTCTCTTGCTCTGTGTCCTCTGTGTCCTCTGCGGTTAATGAAAAAATTAGATATCTTAATTACTGGTGATGAAGCTGCTAACAGAACTCTATTTAAATCAAGCGAGTAATTGGCCGAAAACAGGTCGTCACATTCTGGCGCAATTTGACGAAAATACTGTTGTAGTGTATCAAGCTTACCGTCCGGCGATCGGTCATTTTGCAGCGGAACACGGTTATTTCGGCGGTGAATTCAGTCTCAATCGCATGAGTTGGATTAAGCCAAATTTCTTATGGATGATGTATCGATCGGAATGGGGAACAAAACCCGGACAAGAAGTAATTCTGGCTGTTTGGCTTCGGCGATCGGCTTTTGACGAAATTTTAGCATCCGCTGTTCATTCCAATTTCGTTCCAGCAGTGTATGGAAGCGAAAAAGAATGGCAACAATCTGTTAAAAATTCGGCGGTGCGGCTGCAATGGGACCCCGACCACCATCCCAGCGGTGCAAAACTAGAACGGCGGGCAATTCAACTGGGTTTACGCGGCAGTGTTTTAGCCAGTTACGCGCGAGATTGGATTGTAAATATCGAGGATATTTCCGAATTCGTTCAGCAACAGCGCCAATATAAAGAGTGCGATCGCCCGCAATTACTCATCCCCTGTGAGACAGTATATCCTGTCATCGACCCCGACATCTTCCAGAGGCTAGGATTATCATCGGTTTCCTAAACAATTTATTATGAGAATTGCTCTTTTCACTGAAACTTTCTGGCCGAAAATAGACGGCATTGTTACTAGGCTGATTCACACTGTAGACCACTTACAACGGGCGGGCGAACAGGTTCTCATCTTTTCCCCAGATTACGGCATTACAGAATACAAGGGGGCCAGGGTTTATGGTGTTGAGGGTTTGCCTTTGCCGATGTACCCGGAATTGAAAATGGCATTGCCCAGTCCGGCGATCGGTCGCGAACTAGAGCAGTTTAAACCGGATATTATTCATGTGGTTAATCCTGCTATTTTGGGATTGGGTGGCATATATTATGGCAAAAAGCTCAATATTCCGATTTTAGCTTCTTATCACACCCATTTACCTAAGTATTTGCACCACTACGGTTTTGGAATGCTGGAACCTTTATTGTGGGAATTACTTAAAGGTGCTCACAATCAAGCAGAGCTGAATTTGTGTACTTCCACTGCGATGGTGGAGGAACTCAGAAGTCACGGGATCGATCGCGTAGACTTATGGCAACGGGGTGTGGATACAGAAATGTTTGTACCCGAATTGGCTAGTCGAGAAATGCGATCGCGTCTTTCCCAAAATCACCCTGATAGTCCCCTGTTACTTTATGTCGGCCGCCTCGGTGCAGAAAAGGAAATCGAAGCTATCAAACCAGTTCTCGAAGCCATTCCAGGGGCGCGCCTCGCCCTCGTGGGAGATGGCCCCCACCGACAAACCCTAGAACAATATTTTGCCGGCACTCCCACCAATTTTGTCGGCTATCTCAAGGGCCAAGAATTGGCTGCTGCATACGCATCTGCTGATGCCTTCATTTTTCCCTCCCGCACCGAAACCCTCGGCCTGGTGCTCCTAGAAGCAATGGCTGCTGGGACACCCGTAGTGGCGGCACGCAGTGGTGGAATTCCTGATATTGTCACTGACGGCGTTAACGGCTATTTATTTGACCCCACTGATGACATGGGAGCCTCTACTGCTACCCAGCGTTTGTTTGCAAACCCCGCAGAACGGGAATATCTGCGCCAAAGCGCCCGCACAGAAGCCGAACGCTGGGGTTGGGCCGCGGCTTCTGGACAATTGCGGCGCTACTATCAATCGGTGATTTTTGCTGAGTCCATGTCTTCTGTGGCGTGACGGATTGACAACAATTTATTACAGTAGGGATTGGGTGAGGATTTTCTGTCGAGAGTCCAAGTTTTTTTACTGCTCCAATTGCCGTAGCTATTCTCCTCCTTGGTTTAACATTAAACTATGAATAGCTTCCTGAAAATATTGTGTGGGTCACATCAAACGCCTTCGATCGGACTGTATTTGGTCTGGTGCCTGGGCTGAAACCTTGACACATCAATACCAGGAACCCAATGCTATTACTGTCTATTGGGCAAAAAACTGCGAACTAATCTCCGCGTTGGCGGTTTTGAGTCGATCGTGAATTGGCAGATAGGGCTAATTGGGTATTCTAACTTAAGTGCACCTGGATTTTGACTGGTCATCATCAAGATTGGGGTTCTTAAAAAAACGATGTCTATAATAATTATGTCTCATTTCCCTGATGACAATGTACTTCTGACCAAAGTACATCAACAAATCAGGCAGTTAGAGCCAGCTTGGGTAGTACATAAAGCCACACTTAAAGCTTATACAAAATACCCAAGTAAATTTACTGAACGACCCAAATTACCAAAATACAAACATCGGCTTAACCTAGTCATTTAGTGTTAAATTAACTCAAAATTTTAATCACGAGCAAAATCTAGTTTTTGATAAGTGGTCACTCTACCCTCCGAAAAAAGCAGTTAATCATGACATTCTCCAATGCTGGTAGCGTTCTGGCTACACTGACTCAAGTCAATCTGATGGGAGCATTAACCTCCCGTGTTAAGAACCTGCCAGTTCCTGAATTAGTCTGTCTGCTGGACTTTATCACGGCTGAATTTCAGCAATTTATCCGGGCGATGGATCTGATTAACAATGAAGCCCTCGAAAGTCTCTTAGAGCAACTTTTAGATGCCTTCACTGTCAAAATTGGTCTCATCCTTCAAGCAGACAAGACCACAATTTTTTTGGTGGACTCCAGCAAAAATCAACTTTGGCACAAAACTGTCGATGTTACTATCGGCAAACCTGTAGAAGTTCGTTTACCGATGGATGCAGGTATTTTGGGCTATGTAGCAACTACTGGAAAATCGATCAATGTCGTAGAAGCCAGAGAACACGAGCTGTTCAATTCGGAAGTAGATGAACCTTGCGATTATCAAATCAAGAGCATCCTCTGTATGCCAATTTTTAGTAGCAAGAGCGAAACTGAACCCGTAGCTGTGGTCAGACTTTTGAATAAAGCAGGGGATGTACCTTTTGACGAAGAGGACGAACAACAGTTTCGGGTGTTTGCAGATTCGATCGGGATAATTCTCGAAAGCTGTCAGTCTTTCTATGTCGTCGCTCGCAATCAGCGAGGGGTGGCGGCACTATTGAGAGCTACGACAACTTTGGGTCAAAGTCTTGACTTGGAAACAACTTTGCGTTCTGTCATGGATCAAGCTCGTGACTTGATGCAGGCAGACCGCAGTACGCTATTTTTATTAAATCGGGAAACCAACGAACTCTGGACAAAAGTCGCCAAGGCTGATGGCAAAACGATGATGAAAATCCGCATTCCCGCTAATAGGGGAATTGCCGGCTATGTGGCTTCTACAGGTCAAACTCTCAATATTACAGATGCTTACGACGATCCCCGTTTTGACCCCACTACAGACCAGCAAACAGGATATCGCACTCGCACTGTCTTGTGTATGCCAGTTTATAATGCTAAAGGTGAGTTAATCGGCGTAACTCAGCTAATTAATAAAAACCAAGGAACTTTTACTAATTCCGATGAAGAATTTCTGCGGGCTTTCAATTCCCAGGCGGGAATGGCACTGCAAAATTCTCAATTGTTTGAAAATATGATGGTCGAAAAACAGTATCAGAAAGATATGTTACAAAGTCTTTCTGATGCAGTTATTTCCACTGATTTTCAAGGCCGTATTGTGACTATCAATGAGGCTGCTCTCGAACTTTTGGGCTGTCCGGTAAATCAAGATAAAACTAAAGATAATCCCCAACTTTGGGAACAAAAACTGATAAATCGCTATGTTTGGGAAGTTTTGCCCATCGAAAATTTGAAATTTAGACTCGAAGACAGCCTGAATCATGCTGCTAGACATTATGTTCCCGAACAAAGTTTAACCCTCGGACTTTTGGTGGAAAAATCCCTGCATTCACCAGAGGAAGAAAATTATATTTTGGCAGTTCCCGATCCCCATAACCCTAATTCCTATTATGCTTGGGGCGAAAATGCTGCTTGGGCTGAGGAATTAGCAGTGCTACAACTAGCTAATTCCCAATCTCTATTCGCCCTTGATAATTCTGCTACCTATTACCCTTACTCTCCGCTCCCCATTTCCGGTTCTCAAATTAAGGTAATTGAACGCAGTTTGAATTTGACTGTTAACCCCCTGACTAATCCCGAAGGAGGCGTGCGGGGGGGGTTGGTGGTACTCGAAGATATCAGTCGCGAAAAGCGGATGAAAACTACTATGTCTCGCTACATGACTCCCGGAGTCGTGGAACAAGTGATGGCTTTGGGTGACGACGCCCTGATGGTGGGGGAACGCAAGGATGTCACTATTTTATTTTCAGATATTCGCGGCTACACCACGCTGACGGAAAATTTGGGAGCATCGGAAGTTGTTGCTCTGCTCAATCAGTATTTTGAGACGATGGTGGAGGCTGTTTTCCACTGCGAAGGTACTTTAGATAAGTTTATTGGTGATGCTTTAATGGCTGTGTTCGGCGCGCCCTTGCCGCTCAATCCCCCGGAAATTCATGGCTGGATGGCGGTTAAATCAGCTTTGGACATGAGAAAGCGGCTCAAAGAGTTTAATGATTCTCGCCCCGGTGAAATTCCATTTCGTTTTGGTATTGGGATTAGTTCGGGAGAGGTGGTTTCAGGAAATATTGGTTCTCAAAAACGCATGGACTATACGGTAATTGGGGATGCGGTGAATTTGAGTTCTCGCCTGGAACAGCTTACCAAGGAGTATGGCTGCGATATAATTTTAAGTGAATTTACTTACAGTTTGTGTAGCGATCGCATTTGGGTCCGAGAATTAGATAAGGTGCGGGTTAAAGGCAAAAATCAGCCCGTTGGTATTTACGAATTGCTACAAAGTAGTTCAGAACCTATAGACGGCGAAACTCAAAGGTTCTTGGAACTTTACAAAAATGGTCGTGAGGCTTATATTGCTAGAAATTTTCAACAAGCTATTAGTTTTTTTGAGGCTGCTTTGACAATCAGACAAAAGGATAAACCTGTTGAAGTTCACATCGAACGCTCTCTAAATTACTTGAAAGTCTCTCCACCCGATGATTGGGACGGCGTGCATACTATGGCAACAAAGTAGTGAATTATATCGCATCACTGTGCAAAATTGTATAAAAATTGTGAAGTTAATAGCTAAATATTGTGAATATATTTATATATTCCCTAGGAGAGAGTTCAAAAGTTACAAACTGTGAAAAAATGGTGTCGAAGACTAAAAAAAATAGTATAAAATAGCAGGTCAAGAATTCAATGAAATATTTATCTGTTCCGAATGCTACCAAGGCCGATCGCATTCTGGTTGTAGACGATGCTCCAGATAATGTTTTATTGGTAGAGACGATTCTGGAAGAAGAAGGTTACGAAATTAGTAGCGCAGATAATGGTTTTTCGGCCTTGCTCCAAATTGAAAAATCTCCCCCAGATTTACTATTGCTAGACGTGATGATGCCGGGAATGGATGGTTACGAAGTGACTAAACGAATTAGGCAAAAAACAGAATTGCCGTTTATTCCGATTTTGCTGATCACCGCTCATGACAGTGCTAGCGTAGTACAAGGGTTGGACATGGGAGCAGATGATTTCATCCGCAAACCGGTGGAAATGGACGAACTACTGGCCAGGGTACGATCGCTCCTACGACTAAAACACAGCGTAGACGAGCGCAATTCGATCGCGCTTCAACGAGAAGATTTTGTCTCCCGACTCGCTCACGACTTGCGGACACCACTGGTAGCAGCCGATCGAATGTTAACCTTAATGCAGCAAGGTGCTCTGGGAGAAGTATCCCTCCCCATGCACGAGGCTTTCGGCACAATGGTTCGCAGCAACAAAAACCTGATTAATATGGTAAATATGCTGTTGGAAGTATATCGCTACGAAGCAGGTGGCAAATCCCTAAGTTTTGCACCCGTTGATTTACAACAACTGATCGCTGAGGTAGCCCAAGAGCTCGCACCCTTAGCCGATGCTAAAGGTTTGTCAGTGAATTTAGACTTGACAGAAAGTGCAGAAAGTGCTCCCATTGCTAAGTATCCCGGCGATCGCCTGGAGTTGTACCGTTTGGTAACAAATTTAATCGGAAATGCGATTAAATTCACTGACAGCGGTTCCATAGACATTCGCTTAAAAGCGGCAAATTCTCCCGATTTTACGAGCTTCAAAAACCAACCACTAGCTTGGGTTGTCATTGAAATTCAAGATACTGGTGCGGGGATTTCCCCAGCGGAACAAGCCAAGTTATTTCAAAGGTTTGGGCCGGGAACTCACAAAAGATCTGGCACTGGTTTGGGACTCCATTTGTGTCGCCAAATAGTGGAAGCTCACCGCGGTACAATTGAGGCAAAATCGGAGCTAGGAAATGGTAGTTTGTTTACTATTCGTTTGCCTTGTTAGGTCGATCGAGAGAGAGAGGGCAACCACGGGGGGATTGCCCTACAAAATGCTGTAGCAGAGGTAGGGACACTCCAAGAGCCCATAGGTGTCAACTTAAGGTCAAACCGATAGTCCGACAGGGGTTAAAACCCCTGTCTTATAGCGAAAGTCCTCTCAAAGAGGACTGAAGAGTTAGTTGATGTATATTGGTTTGGGGCAAATCGACCGTCGGTTTCAACCAACTGTCTTCTATTAGCCAGGGGTTTTAACCCCTGGCGGACTTGTGGGATGACTAACGGACACGGGGCGGGCTTTCAGGCGATTGTTGACACCAATGGGCGAAAGCCTTAGTCCCTACAATATTACTTTGGCGTAAGGAAACGGCATTGCCGTCTCCGACCTTGCTCGCGAGCGTTCCTTCTTCCTTCTTCCTTCTTCCTTCTTCCTTCTTCCTTCTTCCTTCTCCTATGTCTAAATGTCCAGTATGCGATACAGAATATGTCGAAGAAACCGCAGTATTTTGCTCAACTTGTGGCTGGGATTTGACACCTTATCCATTGCGTTATAAGCCTACGAAAATATATTTAAAAAAAGAAGCAATTAGATTAGAGTGGGCAAAAAAAATGTGGGAATTTGCCTGCACTCAACAAAGTTGGGAGACAAGGTTTGATGCGTTGCAAGGGGAATTGCAGCAAAATGCGATCGCCCGATCGCACACCCAATCTCAGCTAGACTGGGTTTTGTACCGCCTGGAACAATTGAACCCAGAAGCTATTTCCAGCACTCTCGAACGGTTGGAACAGAAAATAGGGCAAATGCCTGAGCAAACTCCACCGCTGTCGGAAGTCGGGATGGACTACCGCCCATTGACAAAGTTGTTAAAAACTGGAAAATGGCAGAAAGCTGACGAGCATACTTGGGAAATTTTGCTGTCTATAAGTTTGAGGGAAGAGGAAGGTTGGCTCAGTGCTGCGGATATTGACAATTTTCCTTGTACAGACCTTCGCACGATCGACCAACTTTGGCAACAATACAGCGATGGACGGTTTGGGCTGAGCGTACAGCACCAGATTTGGGAAAGTGTTGGGGGCAAATATACGGAATTTTGCGATCGGGTAGGCTGGCGAGTCAAGGATAATTGGAAATATTACGAGGAATTATCCTTCCGCGAAACTGCCCCGCCTGGACATCTCCCCATCACAGTATGGCGGCGGCGCGCTTGTTACGGTGCGGGCCAACTCACCGCAGCAGAGAACTTTGTCAGCATTACTCAAAGACTTGCAGCTTGCGGAAATCATTAAACAGAGGATTAAGACAAAAAAAACCGCTGGTTGAGCGAAGTCGAAACCCTGGTGGTTGAGCGAAGTCGAAACCCTGGTGGTTGAGCGAAGTCGAAACCCTGGTGGTTGAGCGAAGTCGAAACCCTGGTGGTTGAGCGAAGTCGAAACCCTGCGTCTATATCTCAGACTAATCCCCAATTTTTCCGACAAACCCGGTTTTTGGCCTGGTGGGTGCCGAGAAATTTAATCCCCAATTCAAAATTAAAAATCCAAAATCGACATTAGCTGCTATAATCAAAACGGTTCAGTAACTGGGGCTGTGGCTCAGATGGATAGAGCAAGCGCCTCCTGAAGAATCGGGCACCCTGGTAGGAAACTCTGGGAGTGAATGTGGTCAAACTCAAGGAAGCCTAAGTCTGACAACGGATAAGGTAATCTTGAGCCAAGCTCTACTAATACTCAAATTTTGGTAGAGAAGGTGCAGAGACTGGCTTTAGGAAGTAAACATCATAAAACCTCCTAAACATACGGCCACCACCTAAAGGTCGCAAGCCTAGGGTGAAGGAATAGTCCAGAGAGTGGGGAAACTCACACAAATCTGAAGCGCTAGGTCGCCGGTTCGAACCCGGCCAGTCCCGTAGACAAATTAAGGACAATTTAAAGCAAAAGGGCAAAGTCTAGGTTTTGCCCTTTTCTTTTAAAGTTTTGGATGGAGGGTAGACCCCAAACACTAGCTTTCTGGTTTTCAGTCTCAAGCTGTTTCGCTGACATAATTGCCTTAAAAAATTGGGTTTTTGCATAGGTCCTTTTAAAACATCCGCATGATGGCCACTTCTTAATTTTTCAAGTTAAATTCCTGTTAATAGGCTGTAAGTGCCGTATTTTTTGTTATTGTTCCTATGTCAGCTACACAAATTTTTTATAGGTTTAAATGTGGTTAAGAGTCAATTTAAACAAGCGACGTTACAAACGTTTGAGGAGTTCGCAGCAAGTTCGGTTGCTAGTAGCACTGTTGATGGCTTTTTGGTTGGGCTATCAACAGCTCAAGAGTGAATTTCAAAGACCCCAAGCTTTGTTGGTGTTGGGTGGGGCGACAGAGCGGGAGGTGTTTGCCGCTAACTTTGCTCGCAAGCATCCTGATTTGCCGATTTGGGTTTCTTCTGGGAGTAATCCTGAATTCGCTGAATGGGTGTTTTCTGAGGCGGGTATTAGGTCCGATCGCGTGCATTTGGACTACAGAGCCGTGGATACTGTAACCAACTTTACCACATTGGTAGATGAGTTGCGCGATCGGGGAATTGATAGCTTGTATCTGATTACATCAGACGATCACATGAGACGAGCTTGGATCATCGGAGAGATTGTTTTCGGTAGTAGAGGTATTCGTTTCAAGCCTGTGGCTGTTCCTTCGGGCCGAGAACCCGAACCGGTGCAAAAAGCAGTGCGCGATGGTGTGAGAGCTATTGTGTGGCTGACTACCGGTTATACGGGGGCTAATTTAAGTCAAGCCAGAATTAAATAAACTAAGAAAGTATGACTTATATTTGATACCTTGGGTTGTGAGTTACAATAGAAACTAGATCAATTCAAACTCATACTAAAACATATGTCTCAATCAATTGCGCCAGTTTTAACAGACCAGCAAGTTGATGATTCACCCACATTAACCTTTGAAGAATACCGAGTTTATCAAGGCGAACCTGATGTACAATATGAACTGTACAAAGGCAAATTAATTCCGATGCCAACAGCAACAGTTTTACACATCAAAATTTGCGAATATTTAGTTTATAAATTGCAGCGTTACCTAGCTGCTCATAATCTTGATTTAGTAGTAAAAACTGGTCTGGGAGTGAGAACTGATGAAGATAAATCCCGGATTCCTGATGTAGTTGTCTGCACTCAAAGTCTTTTGGAACAAGCTGCTGCTAGGCCAGGTGGAGGCATCCTCGATTTTGACGAAAAGCCACTATTAGTGATAGAAGTGGTGAGCGAAAATCGGCGGGCAGATTACGTGATCAAACGAGGGGAGTACGAACTAGCGAATGTGCCAGAATATTGCATTGTTGATCCAAAAAGTGGTAAGCAAAAAATTAGGCTTTTAGCATTGATTGATGGTGAAGAGAGTTATACGCAGACAGATTTCTTGCCTGGTGAGGAACTTATATCTGTAGTATTTCCAGATTTTGTTTTATCAGTGGATGAAATACTAAATCCGCCATTTGTGGAGGAGTTGGTTAAGGCAGAACGAGCTCAGTTGCAGGAATCACAGCAACAAGCTGTAATGGAACGTCAACGCGCTGATGAGGAGCGTCAACGCGCTGATGAGGAACGTCAACGCGCTGATGAGGAACGTCAACGCGCTGATGAGGAGCGTCAACGCGCTGATGAGGAGCGTCAACGCGCTGAAAGATTAGCAGCGAGGTTGCGGGAATTGGACATAGATCCTGATACTGTCGTTTAAATTTAAAATAATCAGAAATACTTGCTGAGGTCACAAAGATATGTCTCAATCAATTCCGCCAGTTTTAACAGAACAGCCAGTTGATAATTTACCCACACTAACCTTTGAAGAATACCGATTTTATGAAGGAGAAATAGATGTACAATACGAGCTGTACAAAGGCAAATTAATTCCGATGCCAATAGCTACAGTTTTACACACCAAAATTTGCGAATATTTAGTTTACCACTTGCGGCGTTACGTAGTCACCCACAATCTTGATTTAGTAGTAAAAAGAGGCTTGGGAGTGAGAACCGAAGAAAATTCGTCCCGTATTCCTGATGTAGTTATCTGCACTCAAAGTCTTTTAGAACAAGCTGGTACTAGGCCCGGAGGAGGCAATCTTGGCTTTGATGAAACGCCGTTAGTAGTAATAGAAGTAGTCACCGAAAATCGGCGGGTCGATTATATAACTAAACGAGCGGAGTACAACTTAGCTGATGTGCCAGAATATGTAATTGTTGACCCGGCACAAAACAGACAGCGAGTGCGAGTTATGGCATTTCCCGAAGGTGATGACATTTATACAGAGGTAAATTACTTGCCGGGTGAGGAAATGGTATCTGTAGTATTTCCGCATCTGAGATTATCAGTCAATGAAATTTTAGATCCGCCATTAGTTGAAGAGTTAATTAAGGTAGAACAAGCACAATTGCGGGAACTTAAACAAGCTGCAATGGAACGTCTAGATTTTCAAGAGGAACGTCAGCGCGTTGAAAAATTGGCGGCTAAGTTGCGGGAGTTGGGCGTAGATCCTGATACTGTTTAAGGGATTGAAATAGTGGCGATCGCCTCAATTCTACCTCAATCATCTAGCAGTAAATCGCGCAAGAAATAAAAGCGATCGCTCTTGGTGTCACTTCCCTTTTCTCGCCCTAAATAACCTGTCAGCGGTGAAGAAAGTTCTATAGTCAAATCCTTTACTGAGTCGTATGTTAACTTAGAATCAGTGGCAAATTTAGCATTGTATTGAACTCTAATCTCAGCAACAGTTGGAAATTCATTGTCTGAGCAAAGTTGTTTAACTGCTTGTACGATTTGCGATCTCAGCCTAATTTCTCTTTCAACTTTATCAATATAATCATTAATTTTGTAGTCAATTTTCCCGGCTTCTAAATAGGATTTGAGTTCAACTAAGTTGACAGCACCTGGATATTTAGCTTTCAACTCAACTAGCTTCTGTAAAGTCATGGCATTGATAATACTAATTTTCCATTGTTTTGCTGATTTCAAGATATCCGGCGAAGGATTACCAGGGCCGATAACCAACTTGGTAGATCCTAAAAATTTATCCGCACCTAAGTGCATTCCTCCCAGTTTAATTAATTCCTCAGCCGTTCCACTAGGGATCAGCCTACCCGCTTTACATTCACAAACTAAGGGATAGGGTTTCGAGCAAAATAAATCCAAACCACCAGCACCGCCTTTGTAGGCATTCTCAATCTTGAATCCTAAGAATTCAAGGCTTTGACGTGCGACATTCTCAAAATCTGTGCCTGCTTGATAGTTGCTTTTTTTTTCTTCTAGTTCTATGCTGCGATCGCCCAAAGCTGCTATAGTTTTTATCCAAGCTAAATCCGGTTTGATTGGTTTTACGGGGTTGTGGCTACTCCAACCTAGAAATATTTTGATTTCGGTGTCTAGTTGTTTGGCATTTGGGTTAGTGGTGGATAAATGCACTAATGCACTTTGCAACTCTTCCAATTCTGGATGCTGTGGTGGCTCTAGTTTTTTGAGATTTTGACGGCGTTTAGCAAACAGAAAATCGCTCAAAACAGGCGTTGAATCACTAACATTTAGGGATTTTGGCAAAGATACAAAATTGCCACTGGGATGCACTGGCATTTCCAGCGGCTGAGGTAGCAGATAGACGCGAAGATGAGCTACAAAAATAAAAGGACGCTGCTGGAGAATTTGCTGTAATGCCTCTGTTTTCCAGACTGTTAATCGCGACAAAGCCTCTAATGATTCAGGAGCATTCAGCATTTGGCACAATTCGCATTTAGCCCAAGCTTTAATCGAAACTTGATCTAAAATTACCAGGGGGAGTTCTAATTGACCTGACTCTGGAAACAAGCTCATTTGCTTAGGTTTCATCAAGGGCATATTAGAATTATCGGCTGGATAAAGTGCATATTTTTCTCCAGCATCAAAGCTTCGCCAAACTATTGCTGCAATCATTCGCCCTTGGATTAAAGCTTCTACGTCTTGGGCCGGCAAACGGATAGCTTTGTCAATGTTGACTAGCGACATGGATTTATTGTTATCCAATATAAAGTTAATAGTTGATGAAGCCTTAATTAAACTGGCTGAGTAAACTATCGCACGACTTATCTAATTCTTCTGAATCAGATAGATCATCCATAATAGACTCGGCTACAGTTACGGGTTCATCTTCAATCAGATCGGTAGGAACCTGATAGGACGGATCGCTAAGAATCTCTTTAAGCAAAGGATTACTAGCCCCTAGCATTTTCTGGGAACCTTTTTCTGCAATAAAATTGAAAATTTCCTCCTCACTCACCCCATAATCTACTTCGCGCTTCTGATGAACAGCCCAAATAGCTAACAGCGGTTTGATTTCATCTTCTTTCAGTGGGACATATTCTCCACCTTGCTGTTTAATGAGCGGTACAAGATACTTTTCCTCTAAATATGAAGTAATCTTTTTGCTCTGAGAACGCACCAAACAACCGCGAGTTAAATTAAAAGTTTGGTAATCATTTAACCTGTTTAAACCTGCTCCCAACCCTCTACCACCATAATACTGAAGCACTGCAACTCCAATCTTTATATCTTTGTCACCGTCTTTGCCAATTACCTTGAAATTGATGTAATCATCCTTGCGCCCGCGCTGCGTAACTTTATCTGTGGCTGACTGAACTGTTACCCTTTCCACGGTTTGACCAATCAAACTCTGAAATCCAAATAAAATAGCATCAGCCAGCAAATAATTATCTTCTAAATAACTTCCTACGTCTTCCTGTAACTCTTTGATGAAAGCAAGTTCAACAGGATTACAAATATCGGGTTCTTTATTGTTGTCACTCGCATTCACAATAGGAGGCTTACAGTGTTCTCTGCACCACTTCAAAACCTCTCTAACAGTAGGTTTTCCTTTGCCAAGTTCGCTGAGTTGAATTTGAGTGAATGGATAAATTATGTCATGAGGAATTAAGTTTTGCAATTGATAATATTTCTCTAACCAAAAGCTAACTAAGTTAACAATTGATTCTGCATCCATGTATTTTAAGTCAATCGTATTTCCATGAGCAGAAACCTTATTGAACACTCCACCCGGTAGCTGCTTTATTTTATTGCTCCATTGAGCAGGCATCATTACACTCAGTATCAAACCCCGGTTGAGATTTTGAAACAAATCTTTGATTAAGCTAGCAACGATTTGGCTGATGTGTAAGCCACTAATATCGTCGTAGGCATCAGGTGTGTCTAACTCATCAAAGCAAATCACAAGTTCGTTGTAGTGACTAATCAAATCTAAGATTTGTAAAACTGCATCAAAAGATTGTCGCTGGCTGGGTAATTCCAGTTCGTTGGACTTGTATTGAGCTAGCTCTTGACCTTCCAGCCATTTGATTGCATAAAGTGATTGCTCGTCTGAAAGAGTCCAAAAAATCGCCTTCACAATATCTGGATCGCTTACATCTTTGGCTTGCAAAAATGTTTTGGTAAGCTCTTTGATCCATTTCTTTACTTGAGATGGTTTGCCCTTTTTAAATTTCTCAACTAAATCAGGAGGAGAATAAATTTTAGGATTTGATGTACCAGCCTTTAAAGCATCATTGCTCATTGCTGTTGCTAGTTCCTGCCACTGTTTCACCCCTTGTCTGCCAATTTTCCCCAGGCTTTCGGCTAAAATTCGTTGGAATCCTTGCTTAATTTGCCGAAGGTCGCCATATTTATTAGCGTAGACAAACAATCCACCTCCCTTAGCCTGTAGGCGATGGCGGATGCGGCTAATAATGTGAGTTTTGCCTGTGCCATCCTGAGCAGTTATAGCGATCGAAGTTGTCGGGTATTGACCAGCACGAATTTGATCGAGTGCATGAAATACAGCATCAGAGGCGTGGGCATTTATTGTTTCAACATCAAAAAATTCGTTTCCCCAAACATCGCTCGCATTCAGAAAAGGAGGTTTAGCAAAGGGGTTTTGACTTAAAAGAGCTGCGTTAAGGTCTTCTAGGGAGGAAACAGGAGAAGTATTCATAGCTTCTTGTGTGAGGTTAACGAATTTACCAAAGGATTTAGGTCAATTTTTAGAACTTAGACGTTTGGCGTAGTAACGGAGTGCGCCCAGTTCAGTTTTGATTGAATCTTCTGCCTTATCGATCGTGATATCTGTCATTTCACCCCCGATTAGCTGAAAAATGTCATTAGCTTGCATATCCAACAGCCACTCATTGAATTGCGATCGCCCAACTCTTTCCCCGATCGCCCGTCGCATCCGATAAATCGGCACTAAATCGTCTAAGTTATAATCCCGGTTCAAGCTGTCGTACACATCCAACGCCACAGACATAAAATCCTCATAGGAGGCGATCGCCCCTACATCCCCTTTCCCCGCCTCAACACCAACACCCAGTGCACCATCCTGATGCCGAATCCACTTCAACAAAGCATTTCCCAGCCGAGCACCCATTTGAGCACCATCAAACTCAAACAGAGAATCCTGACTTTTCAAACCTGCCGCTAAAACCTCTTTCCCCTTCGCAGTCAATTCCACCTGCGATCGTCCCTTTTCCCGCAAATAGGCGATCGCCCCAGCTTCCTCCAGTTCCTTCAAAACCCCCTCATAAGTCTTTTTATTCTCATTAGTTCTCGCAATTAGCTTAGTCAACTTCCCTTGATTAACCTTACTTTTCCCTTCTCCCTCACTCCACAAATTCAACAGAACCCTAACTTTTGCCTTCGCATCCCACAGCAATTGCTCTGCGGCCGTCAACGCAATTTCAGCTTTTTTAGACATATTCATACCTTCAAATACCAGTTATTAACATCGAATTTTATCAGAAATCCTGCTAAAAAATATCTCAAATATCAAAAAAAAATATGATTGACTAAAAGGTTGTTTGTTGATATAATATCTTCTCTGAGAATCGCACTAATAATTCCCCCGCAGCAAATAAGAGCGATCGCAACTTTAGGCAAAAACCAGCAAACCAGCTTAAGTGCGACTTTAGTTCAATGCCCGATTCTTCCTTTAGAAAGACGCATTCAACCAAAACGTTTCGTTACATTACCAACAAAGTAATGAGTTGCTGATTCCTATGAAAACCATTCCCGACCAAATTGCCGACATCAAAGAAAAACTGCCAGACCTTACTCCCACACCTCCCGGTTTAAAAGCCCAAGCATCCAGCCACGACCTCAAATCCCGTCTAGATTGGGGAGAACCCGGATTAACAATCATTGATGTGCGCGATCGTGAAAGCTTCGACAACAGCCACATTACCGGCGCCTTACCAATGCCGATCGACGAATTAGTAGAACTAGCAAAATCCAGCCTCGAAACCGTGCGCGACATCTACATCTACGGCGAAAACGACGCACAAACAGCCGAAGCAGCAGGTATTCTGCGCCAAGCAGGTTTCTTAAAAGTAGCCCAACTCCTAGGCGGAATTCCGGCATGGAAAGCCATAGACGGCCCCATCGATGGTGCTATGGAACACGAAAATCCCGGCCCCGATGCCTACAACGTTTTCTCTCGCCTACAACAGCACGCCAAAGCACAGAAAACTAACAAATAATCTCCGATCCCATGCCGAAACCCGACTTATTAAATAAGTCTGGTTTCGGAGTCACCTGGGGTCGATTTGTTCAATCTCAAATCTCCAATTTTAAATCGATTTAATTTTCCTTCCTGCCGTCCAAATATGCTTTAACTTCCTTCAAAACTTGTCGATTTCCATCAAAAGTAATCAAATTAATAGCTTCATCAAAAGCAATCCAAGCAGAATTTTGAACTTCTTCTACCTGCAAAACAACATCCATTGAATTGACAAAAGCCACAAAATAAGTCACACTCTTTTCAATTACCTCCCCTTGCTTAGCAAAGGCATAATGTTTCACAGAAGTGGGAGCAGCTTCCTGAACAAAAGAATAATATTCCACAAAACTAGGCTCCTCCACCACTTCATAATTACGGATGCCAGTTTCCTCTTCCAATTCCCGTTTAGCCGTTTCCAATGCAGATTCTCCAGGATCGGCATGACCTTTAGGAAACGCCCAATGTCCGGCTTGATGTTGAATTAATAAAAACAAAGTATCAGTTGCATTCACAAAAACTGGCACTATTCCAAAAGCTTCATCTTTCATGGTTTTTCTGTTTCCTATTACTAACTAATCCCAATCTTTTTTTCTTTAGTCCGCGCAGGCGGACTTCGTTTGTGTAGACGCGAATTCTATTCGCCGGGAATTTGTGTGTAGTTTTAACTAAAATTCCCACCCCAAGCGAGTAGGCTGTTCATAAATTCGTTTCAAAGTATTAATATCCTTGACAGAAATAGGTGGAGGATTCCTCACTTGAGCAAAATAAAGCACATCAGTTTCCATCAAACTATGACCCCAAATTCCCAAAGCATGACCAAACTCGTGACGCGCCACCGCAGCCATATATTTACCCACCTGATTCGGATTCAGATAAACCGAAAACCGATGAGATAACACTGTTTTATCGCCATCGTTGCGGGTGTATAATTCATAGACAGATTCTCCCGATCGCGATCGCAACAACCCTTGACGCAAAGGTGGAGCCTGAATTAAAATTTTAATATCAGCCACCTCGGAACTATCCACCACTACCAACGGCAAATAAACCCCCCATTCCCGAACAATACCCAACACAGCCTCAACCCATTCAAGAGAGCGATTGGTATTAACCGGAGGTTGCACATAAACCCGAATTGGAAATTTTGACCAAACCAAATGACCGACTTTCGGGGGCTTTATGCGATCGAAATAATCGCCACTATCAGTGGAATCTTGCCAATTAGCCAGTGTTGGTGGCAAAGAATGAACCTGTGGAGAGGGCCAACTATCGGGGAGAGGAGGAAGACCCGCAGCAGGAGCATTAACCTGAGTCAAAATTATCAGGCTAAAACAACATAAAGCGACTGAAAACAGTCTCCAAAATCTTCTGGTAACTTTCCACAACCACATTTTTGCAACCGCAGTTAAACCTCATATCTTGCACCCTTTTCAAGAACAGGCAAAATGCCTGTTCTACAAAGAATCAATGGGTGCATCTGTGTTTTGCAAATATATTCCTAGGATGCTCTAGCCCTTACAAAACCGGGATGCTCCCCAATCAATTTGATTGTGGCACGTACATCTGGCCCGTGAATTATTGCCTAATTTTATAACTTAGGAGTCAACCAACCAGCACTCAAAATCACCGTCAAACCTATAAAAACAATAGCCAAACCCCAAGTAATCCGATTCAGAGTAGTCTCAGCACTCTTGGTACTTGTAAACAATTGAGCTTGTCCTCCAATACCTCCAATGCCATCACCTTTAGGACTGTGCAGCAACACAAAAATCACAACTCCAAGAGCAGACAAAGACCAGATAACTTGTAAAACAGAAACAATATTCATAATTGTGAGTAATTGGTAATCGGTAATTGGTGACTTATTATCATATCAAATCCGGTCGATCGCCCGCAATTTATGTAGGGACATGGCAGTGCCCATTAGTGTCAAATTAAGGTAAAACCCATAGTCCGGCAGGGGTTTAAACCCCTGCCTCAAAGCGAAAGTCCTCTCAAGAGGACTGAAGAACTCATTAGTCCTATGCAAGAGGACTTTAGCTATTAGACAGGGAATTCATTCCCTGGCGGACTAGCGGGTGGGCGCAAGGACTGGCGGACTCACAGCTTAAGTTGACACTCCTTGGGCAGTGCCGTGTCCCTACTAGAGTCGGAGACGGCAGTGCCGTGTCCCTACTACAACCGGACTCGCACCGGAGAGCGATTAGCGCGAACTTCAAAATCAGCCGATCGAATCATAGAACGTCCTGTCATCTCAGAAGGCTGAGGCAATCTCAAAAACTCCAAAATCGTCGGTGCAATATCAGCCAAACAGCCATCTTCCCTCAAAGGAACATCCGTTCCGTGACCAGGAATCTTCAGACCTTCGCCTTCTACGAGAATAAACGGCACTGGGTTAGTAGTGTGAGCCGTCCAAGGATTTCCATCCTCATCAAACATCTGCTCAGCATTACCGTGGTCAGCGATAATAATTGCCGTTCCCCCAGCTTTGGTAACGCCAGTCACCAGCCTCCCCAAACATTTGTCCACAGTTTCGATCGCACTTACAGTGGCATTCATCATCCCCGTATGACCTACCATATCAGGGTTAGCGTAGTTAATCGCCACAAACGAATAAATACCCTTCTCAATCGCCGCCAGCGCCCCATCCGTCACCACGGCCGCCGACATTTCAGGTGCCTCATCGTAAGTCGCCACCATCGGACTCTGCACCATTTCCCGGTCTTCTCCCTCAAAAGGATCTTCTAGACCTCCATTAAAAAAATAAGTCACATGAGCATACTTTTCAGTTTCCGCCGTCCGCAACTGCCGCAAACCCTGTTTCGAGATCACCTCACCCAGAATATTGTTCAAATTCTGAGGTTCAAAAGCCACCAAAACTGAAGACAACTTCGGATCGTATTGAGTAAAACTAGCAAAGGTCAGCGGCTCAATTAACTGCCGTTCAAACCCTTTAAAATTTGGATCGACAAAGGCCTGAGTCAACTCTCTAGCCCTGTCCGGGCGAAAATTAAAGAAAATCAGCCCATCGCCGGATGCCACTGCTCCGGGCGCAATGCGGGTCGGGAGGGCAAACTCGTCCGTCACCCCTTCACCATAAGATGCCTGCAACAGGTCCACAGCCGATCGACCATCAGGTGCGCCCTCAGTCGTCATCACATCATAGGCACGTTGCACCCGATCCCAGCGCTTGTCACGATCCATCGCATAATAGCGACCGCTGAGAGTGGCTATTTTGCCAATCCCTACCTGTTGGATATAACCTTCTATTTTGGCCAGAGCTTCCACACCCTCTTTCGGAGTAGTATCGCGGCCGTCAGTAATGGCGTGAATGCAAACCTCAGAAATGCCTTGTGCTTTTGCCAATTTCAGCAAACCTACAATATGACTGAGATGGGAATGAACCCCACCTTCGGAACAAAGGCCAGTCAGGTGCAACTTCCCGCCCCTAGCTTGCACTTCCTCGCACAGCTTAACTAGAGCCGGATTGCTCAGCAAAGAACCATCTTCCACTGCATCCGATATCCGCACCAACTCTTGAGGGACTACCCTACCCGCACCCAGATTCAAGTGACCAACTTCGGAGTTGCCCATTTGCCCTTCGGGTAGGCCTACGGCTCTGCCAGAAGTGCGAATTAGAGTTCTGGGATAAGCGGCCCACAGACTGTCCATAACTGGTGTTTTTGCGGTGGCGATCGCATTTCCGTCTTTTTCTTCACGATAACCCCAGCCGTCTAGAATAATCAGCACTACAGGAGATACAGACGCTTGTGCCATGACAATACCCTATTTGTAAGTATAATTTCTCAGTTAATCAGTTAAGTAGACAGATATATACGGTGTGATTGTTCACCCGAAGCCAGGGGATAATTTTAGTTTTTTTCTTTTTTACGGAATGAAAATTTCATTCACTATTAAAACGGCAAGTTAACATAATTCACCTTCAGATGTCAAGACTATGGACCTCTCCAATAGTTATGATTGTGGGACTGGTCAAACAGCCAGTTCAAAACGGGCTTTTCTGGAGAAGTCTAGGGCTGTGAGGGGAAAAATTGCGGACTCAAGGCGCTGGGGGAACGGTGAGGATGGTGGGAATGACGCCTGGGAGAACTTGGCAATTGTGAAGCGATCGCATAACATCGAACACAGATAAACTAAAAGCGATAACAGGCTGTAATTGCAAAGCCTTGTTGGATCTTGTAATCAAGCATTTAGGGGCGATCGGCAATGCACAAACTTTTATATTTTGCAACTATAGGACTACTAGCTTTTGCGATCGGAGGCTGTGGTGACGGTGGGGGTGGCAACACAGCCAGCCCCAGCCCGACTCCTAGTGGAGCTTCTCCATCACCGTCAGCAGCAGCTAGCTCCACCCCAGGAACTCAGAATTTCCCGTCTCCAGTCGTAGCCGCTCAGCCTCCGGGCTTAATTCGATCGACCAACCCAGACCAACGGGCACAACAGAGTGCCACAGGGATTGGCGACAACAAGAGCCAGCCCAAAAACCCACCGGCCCCTGGTCAGCCCATACCGTCGGGAGCGTTGACACCAAATCCTGCTCAGATAGACCCCTTTGGGCCGCTGCCACCGATCGCAGTTCAAAACCCAGCCGGAGCTAATGTAGAAGTTGGTCAGATTGCCAATCCGTTCCCCAAACTGGCACAACGACAAGTTGCCCTGCTACCGAAACTACCAGAGTCATCGCCTCCCCCCAAAATAGAGCCGATCGCTCCAATTGTGAGTCGCAACAGTTCATCCAGGGGCGGTCAATCAGGCACTAGGATAGTAACAGCCTCCCAGACAGACCCTTCCCAATCAGGGGGCAATGGGTCGCAAATAGGCTCGCCACGCCAAATTCCGGGCCTCAATACTCCTCAAGTTGGCCGTCGCCCTGGACAGCCCGGTTTGCCAGGGGGCGAGGGGGCCCAAGTTGGCTCTCCACGCCAAATTCCGGGCCTCAATACTCCTCAAGTTGGCCCTCGCCCTGGACAGCCCGGTTTGCCAGGGGGCGAGGGGGCCCAAGTTGGCTCCCCCCGCCAAATTCCCGGCATAAATACTCCTCAATTTGGCTCTCGCCCTGGACAGCCCGGTTTGCCAGGGGGCGAGGGGGCCCAAGTTGGCTCCCCCCGCCCAGTTCCCGGCATAAATACTCCTCAACTAGGAACTCGTCTAAATCCAGCAACCACTACCGGTAGAAATCCCCGCCGTCCAGCAACCCTGCGCGCGCCCCAGCCCATTGCAGCTACACCCCTAGGAGTGCCGAATCTGCCAGCACTGCCAGTAGACAAGCGCCCACCCCAGTGGAGAGCGCCCAATCCTATTGCCAGAAGAGTTACTAGCACTCCTAGCCGTCCAGCACCCCCGCGCCCGCCCCAGCCCATTGCAGCTAGACCCCTAGGAGTGCCGAATCTGCCACCACTACCAGTAGACAAGCGCCCACCCCAGTGGATCGACCCCAATCCGCCTCCGGTCAAGCAAGTGCCTGCAATTCCTGCGCCTCCACCACCACCTTCTACTGACCTCGCTACAGGCACTGAAGTCAGCGGGGTGGTCAAAGTCGGAAACGAGACGCAAGTGATTGTCAGAGTACCGAATGAACCAACCAGTCGATATGTCAAAGTCGGCCAGCGGTTGTCTAACGGGCAAGTGTTGGTGAAGCGGGTTGATGTCAAGTCAGGAGCTGACCCGATCGTGATTCTGGAGGAAAACGGCGTTGAGGTAGCCAAAGCAGTTGGCGAAAAACCCCCAAGTCGCGAACAAAAACCCGCCAATGCAGTTATTGGCAGTTTGCCAAATCCTAATAGAGCGACGGGACGCTAACAATTGATTGTAAAGTGTAAAAAATGCTAAAGGCAAAAACTTTCTTTTTTGCCTTTTTGCATTTAGGGTTGTCAGCAGTTGCCAAAATACCTAGATTTACCTAGAAATAAAAGTTAATTCAAGGGTGGTCAGTAGATTTAAGATAGATGTTAATATATAAAAATCAAGTCAGGCGAACCCGACAACTATCGAACTAAATGACCAGCATCACTTACTGCAAAGCACTTTCTACACCGATAGATGAGTTGAACGCGATCGGTAAAACTCAGCTAGAAATGTTTTTGAGCGCTTACACACCAATATTTCACAAAGCAGTATGTGAAACTGTCAACTTTATGATGTTAGGAGAAGGATTTAACAAGTCATACTGGAACACGCACCTACAAAAAACTTACGGTATTAGCAAACGTCATGCCAATGGTGTAATCTCATCGGCTAAGGGTGCTGTTGATAGCGCCAAGGAGTGCCGTATTTCACACATAAAAACCTTACAAAATAAAGTTAAATCTTGTGAATCTTGGCTGAAAAAAGCTGAGAGAAAACTCAAATTAGCTCGGAAGTTTTACGCTAAAAATAACTGGCAAAATAGTAAAAGCGGTTGTGCATTTCCGTTATCTAGTGACCTAAAGTATAGACAAACTAACTGGCAAAACCTACGATTTCAGATACACAATAAAAAACGTAAGCTGACCAGGTATCGGCAAATATTAGCCGTCCTAAAATCAATCCCTGTGCGGGTTCGTGTCCCCAAGAATCAAGCCTTTATCGTGGGTTCCAAAGATGAATCTTATGGTAATCAAGTGTGTCAGTGGGATGGGGATAATTTAATAGTTAGAGTGCCAGCTTGTTTAGAATCTAAGTTTGGTAAAAATGTAGATTCGTATATTGGCGACTTCCCTCGCAATATTAACCGATTACCAGCTACGGGCGCTAAAACTTGGCACTTCTATTATAAATCTGGTAAATGGTGTGTTGCTGTTAGTTTCACGCCCTCCAATGTTGAGCAGGTATCGCGTTCTGTAGATTATGGCTGTATTGGTATCGACATGAATGCCGGCTCGATTGGTTGGGCGTATATTGATACCGAAGGTAACTTGAAAGCACGCGGTAAAATCCCACTACAAACTGGTTTACCCAAGGGTAAACAGCGAGCTCAAATTGTTAAAGCTTGCCTAGAATTATCGGCATTAGCTATCAAGTTTCAATGTCCAATAGTCTGCGAGGAATTAGACTTTACCAGCAAGAAAGAGCAACTTAGAGAACGTGGCAAGAAATATGCTCGGATGCTATCAGGTTGGGCTTATTCTGAGTTTTTTAAGTTGTTCAAGTCAATTATTTCTAACAGAGGTATTGAGCTTTTAACGGTCAATCCTGCTTATTCTAGTATTATTGGTTTAGTCAAATATCTGAGGATGTATGGTTTGGCTAGTGATGAAGCAGCGGCGTTAGTTATCGGCCGTAGGGGAATGAGATTGTCGGAAAAAATACCAGGCTCCTTAACCGCCTTTGTTGAGGTGAACTCAACAAAGCACGTTTGGAGCCTGTGGAATCAACTGAATAAAAAAATCAAGCAATCTGGAATAATAACTAATAGACATAGTTACTATTCTAACTCTAACAGGGATTTCCTGGGCAACCTTGACATTGAGGAAGCGTAAGCGATAGGAAAGAATGCTTAAGAAACTTAAACCGCTGAGTCTTGCTAGGTTTACCTAGATTTTTAAAAGCGGCTGATATCGAAGTTTGACAGTAAAATCAATATAGAGTTAGCGCTGCTGAAAAATCACCATTGGGGGTAACAACAGGATTAATCAATACCAGACTTTTCAGCAAGTCTTAGCTGCTCTAAAATTCCTATTACTATTACTCTGAAGTCAAAGGAGATTTTCCATGCTCGGTTCAATTCAAAAATTAGGGATCGTGATATTAGTTGCTTCTTACATCGGAGCTGCCACTAATCTCTTGAATCCCCAGCAGTCAATGGCTCAACCAAAACCCGATGCAAAACCAGAACAAGGCAAACGCCCTCCCGTCTGTCAAGGCAATCCTCCTACAGGGAGAGTTAAATGTAATTATGAGGGAGCAGACAACTACGAGGGAGATTTCGTCAACGGTCTGCCCGATGGTACCGGAGTTTATGTCTATGCTAATGGCGATCGCTACGAAGGACAATTTCGGAATGGAGTACCCAACGGCAGAGGGACATTTATTTTTAAAGATGATGGCCGTTACACAGGCATCTTCCAAGACGGCACGATGAGGTCTGGGACGGTGGTTTTTCCCAATGGGGAGCGCTACGTCGGAGAGTTCGGAGTTGTCAGAAATGTTCAAACTAATGTGATTAGCAGCCAACCTGCGGGCAGGGGTCAATTTTTTTATGCTAATGGCGATCGCTATGAAGGACTATTCTTTGCTGGCGCGCCCTTTGGACCTGGGGTATTGGTGCGGGCAGACGGCACTCGCTGTTCTGGCAGGTTTTTCAATCTCGCACTAGATGCTTCTGTTAGTTGCTCTTTCCCCAACGGTACGCGCTATGAAGGAGAATTGCGCAAGGGAGTACCTCACGGTGTCGGGACGATGATTGATGCCAGCGGCAGGCGCTTTCCGGGAGTATTTCGCAACGGCAAACCGGGATTGTCCTAAATCATAAATAGATGCCCAAAGGCAAGTTTTGACCCGAAATCGGACAAAGGACAAATGACAAAGCAAAATAATATCCAGAATCGCATAGGAGAAACTTGGTTAATGATTTCCCCTGTTAAAATCAGTCGAATCGGTCTATTAGTTGCATCTGTTTGGGGAATTAGTAGCTACCTGACTTATCCATTGCCATCAGTAGCGGAAACACCTGCTAAGGGTGGTCGCTGTGTCCCTGCGATCGCTACAGGTAGAGTTAGGTGCGATTACGACAGTGGCGACAGCTACATCGGAGACTTTGTTAACGGTTTGCCCGGTGGCACGGGGGTATACATCTACTCCAGCGGCGATCGCTATGAGGGGCAGTTTCGCCTTGGTCAGCCAAACGGTCGAGGACAATTTATCTTTAAGGATGATGCCCGCGTTGAGGGTATATTCCGAGATGGCAAAATTAGCACTGGAACAGCTATTTTTACGAATGGCGATCGCTACGTTGGGCCGTTTTCTCTCGATTGGAAAGTGGGTACGCCGACTGGACAGGGGCAATTCATTTTTGCTAATGGCGATCGATTTGTCGGTCAATTTTTGGGGGGTAAACCTTTAGGTGCCGGGGTGTTCACCCGCGCCGACGGTACCCGGTGTTCGGGACAATTTTTTAATCAAGAACTCGATGCTAGGGGTAGTTGTTCGTTCTCCAATGGTATCCGCTATGAGGGAGAATTTCGCAAGGGATTGCCTCACGGTAAAGGCACCATTATTGATAGCAGTGGCAAGCGCTTTCCGGGAGTGTTCAAGGAGGGGAAGCGGGTCGAACGTTAAAAATGGCAATAAGTGCGATCGTCCGGTATTAGGTAAGTCTACCTTAACTACCAAGTTACCCGATCGCGCCATCTCTCTAAAATCTTGTCCCCAATTCCCTGCACCCGCGCCACGTCGTCCACAGATGTGAAAGGTTGCTGTTTCCTCGCTGCTATAATCCTTTCGGCTAACTTCGGCCCAACTCCCGGCAAAGTCTCCAATTCTGCCTGACTCGCGGTATTCAAATTAACTAATTTTTTACCAGCAGCAATTGGAAGTTTGGCGGCGACATTTCCCGCCGTCACTGTTGAAGATTTGGATGCTAATGGTACTGATTCGCACTCTTTTTTCCTAGCATCAATTCTCTGCTTGATTCGGGGAGGAATTCCCAACATTGCACCTTTGTAAAGCCGATCGAACTCCCGCTCAAAATGGGCTGCAACTACCGGATTGTCGATCGCCAATAGCGTCTCATCATTCCCATGATTTGCAGCCTCACTCCAGTTATGAGAGCCTGTAATCACCGTACTTCCATCTACAACCCCAAATTTGTGGTGCAGGCGATCGCCCTTTGGTAACACAGGTACTCCCACCGTAGTTAGGGGTTGTTTCCAAGGGCGATTGTCCGCTTCCAACTGGCAATGTTCAATTAAAGTCGCCCCCATCATATCCAAACCTTCACTGTAAGGGCGATAAATAAAATTAGAGTCAATTAAAACTCGCACTGCAACTCCCCGCCTCGCCTCAATTTCCAGAGTATTTGCTAACCGCTGAGCCGAAAAAACAAACAGTGCCAAATCCACTGACTTTTTGGCACGTCCCAAAGTTTTATTAATTAAACTGTTAACACTTTTTTCCCATGGTAATGTCTTGGAAGTCGGCGAAAATTGCACCGCCACAGTCCCATTCCCTACTCGGATTTTTTGTACTTGACGAAAGGGCTTTTTAATGCCAAATTTACTGTCTGGTTTGCCTCCTGGTCCATCGCCCCACATGATGTTAAATTCTTGAGTAAATATTTGTGCTAATTCAGGATTTTTAATTTTTAATAAATTGTTAGCGTTGCCGCGGCTTTCTGCTGTTTTGAAATCACCATGTACATCGCTAGTTGTAAAATTAGCTGAAGTTACAATCACGGTTTTATTGTCAATAATCACAATTTTATGGTGCATCAAGCCGCTACCTTTAGAACCGTCAGCCCTATCATCTATTAAAGGAATACCCGCATTTTTGAGAATTAGCAAAGCATCATTTTCTTTGATTTCCTCGGCACTCAATTTCCCGTCTTTATTAGTATCGGCAAGTTGAACAAATTCCTGGTAGCGATCGCGCTCTCTTTCGGGTAATTTCCCTAACTCCGACGCGGAAAAATCGCTCCAAGGGCGACTATAGATATGTTCGACAATCAATCTCACTTTGATCCCAGAACGTTGGCGATCGGCTAAAACTCGCGCTATACCGGGCAAGCGAAACTCCTGCACCGCTACGTCTACCGTCGATTCAGCAGTGGCGATCGCCTCCGTGACCAACTTTTCCAAATCATCTCCAGGTCTAGTTTGCAGACGATAAGGCTCTGTATAACTGGAAGTGAGTGACTGATTGAAGTATACTTGCAACAAAGGGTCTTGAGGCAAGGGAGTCAGACTGGGAGAGGATTTAGGCAACTCTTGCTCTCGTTGTCCACAAGCAGCCAGACCGATTGTCAGTAACAAAAGCGAGCACAAACGCAGTAAAATATAAAAAAGTTTATCCACAAAAGTTTAAAAAATCTTGAGGTTATTTATCAGCTTACCGTTCAAATATATTCGATAATGTATGGTTAGAACCTATTAAATTTATGAAAGGGAATAGATTATACGTCTTTTAAGACTGCCTCGATGCCGGAAGCATCACTGGTAGGGTAGCAGCATTCAGGGGCGTGGATCGAACCCGATACTGCTGCTTTATGGCTAAAAGAAAAACACTTTTTCGGTGCGGTCACAAAGGATATGGTAAAACCTGTCATCGCTGTAGGCAAGAGTTTGCAGCACAGCAGCAGTGCGTCCAACTGCGGGAGGAAAAACAAACCAAAAAACAGGAAAGGGAGGCTTCATTTGCCAGAGATGTTATCGACCTCAGAGGTCTGCCAGATCATGTAGTGACTAAAGCACGATCGATTATAGCAGCTTTGGGCGAAAATAAAAATTACAGAGATTTCGGTGGCAAACGCCTGCGTCACAATCGTTTGATCGTGAGTATTCCTGTAACGCGCAACTACAGAATGCTCTGCGAAGATTGTGGGACATTCTTGATTCCCCAAAAAGTTTTGTCCCACGAAGACTATAATGTTTGTAAACCGGGAAGTTAGTTAAATAACCAACAAAAAATAACAAATAACCAATAACAAATAACCAATAACTAACCTATTTAAAGCCATGCAAATTTATCTCGACTATAGCGCCACGACTCCCACACGCCCAGAATCAATTGATGCGATGCAAAAAGCTATTGCTCAACAGTGGGGAAATCCTTCGAGTTTGCACGAGTGGGGACAAAGAGCCGCCACAGCTTTAGAATTAGCCAGAATGCAGGTAGCTAGCCTGATTAACGCTCTCCCTGAATCGATGATTTTTACTTCAGGTGGTACTGAAGCTGACAACTTAGCAATCATGGGAATTGCGCGTCTTTATACTACGCCACAGCACATAATTATCTCTAGCGTAGAGCATTCGGCAGTATCAGAAACCGCGCGACAACTTGAACAGTGGGGATGGGAAGTGACTCGCCTACAGGTGGATAAACTTGGGCGAGTTCACCCTTGGGATTTGCAGCAGTCAGTGCGATCGAATACAGTGTTAATTTCCATTATTTACGGACAAAGCGAAGTTGGCACGCTGCAACCAATTGAAGCATTAGGAAAGATCGCCCGCGATCGCGATATCCTGTTTCATACCGATGCAGTTCAAGTTGCTGGCAGATTACCTATCGATGTCCAGAAACTTCCCGTAGACTTGCTTTCCCTTTCCAGTCACAAGCTGTATGGGCCCCAAGGTGCGGGGGCGCTTTACGTGCGTCCTGGTGTAAAATTAGCGCCAATCTTGACTGGTGGTGGCCAAGAGTTGAAACTGCGTTCGGGGACGCAAGCAGTGCCGATAATTGTGGGTTTTGGGGTGGCGGCGGAATTGGCATCCCAGGAGATGGATGGGGAAACTGCAAGATTAATTGAATTGCGCGATCGCCTTTTTGACGGATTAGCCCACGTACCTAGTTTAGTACCAACTGGCGATCGATATTGTAGACTGCCACACCACGTCAGTTTTTGCATTGTTTCTCCCGACTGCGACCCAGGAAAAGTGACGGGAAAAACTTTAGTAAGACAGCTCAATTTGGCGGGAATTGGCATTAGTTCCGGTTCTGCTTGTAACAGCGGAAAACTAACTCCAAGTTCGATATTATTGGCAATGGGATATAGCAAAACAATGGCTATTTGCGGCATTCGGTTGAGTCTGGGACGGGAAACAACGGAAGCTGATATTGATTGGACGGCCAAGGCGATCGAGCAAATTTTGGAGAGATTAATTCCCAAAGTAGCATTATGTAAATAAGCTACCAATGACGTTGAAATCGTTTACAATGCTATATTATTACCAGCCAATTTGGGGAAACAGCAATGGTTACACAACTGCAATCTCCCGACAAATCAAATATAATCTACCCCGACGATAACGGAGAACCCATGTCAGACAATACTGAGCAATTTCGATTGATCGTCTGGATCAAGGAAAATTCAGAACTATTGTTTGCTAATGACCCAAATGTTTTTGTGGCCGGCGATTTGCTTTGGTATCCCGTTGAAGGAAATAATAAACTTTGCCAAGCACCCGATGTGATGGTAGTTTTTGGTACACCAAAAGGATATCGAGGTTCTTACCAACAATGGAAAGAAGATGGTATTGCGCCGCAAGTCGTGTTTGAAATTTGGTCGCCTGGAAATCGACCTGCTCCGATGATTCAAAAGTTCAAATTTTACGAACGTTATGGTGTGGAAGAATACTATTTGTACGACCCACAAAGCTTAGAATTGACAGGATGGCAACGTCAACAAGAACAATTAGAAGCGATCGAACAAATAGACGGTTGGATCAGTCCCAGACTGGGCGTGCGGTTCCAGTTATCTGACAAGGGACTCGAAATGTTTGACCCGTCGGGAGAACCATTTATGAGTTTTGTGGAACTGGCTCAATTGCGGCGAGAAGCCCAAGCACGGGCTATCGAAGCAGAGCAACTGCGACAGCAAGCAGAGCAACTGCGACAGCAAGCAGAGCAACGCGCCACTGATACAGAAGCTTTGTTGGAACAAGAACGATCGCGATCGCAAGCTTTAGAATCAAGACTCCGAGAAATGGGAATCGATCCAAATCAATTATGATGGGGCGATTGAAATCGCCGACTCCATTCTTTCTGCACATAACCAAAGAAACCGGGTTTTTTCCAGAATTTTCGCCTGTAACCAAGTCTGTCGCAAAAACCCGGTTTTTCGTCACCGACCAATCATGATAAAATACATTCCGGTGTTATTGACAACTCCCCACAATGGAAGAAAACCGCGCCCAATCCTATCTCCAATTAATTCACAGCTTGCTGAATTGCCCCAACGGAGACGAACCGCAGATATTACAGGATAATTCAGAATTGTTGGATCGCGGATTTCTGGAAACTTGCAAGTTAGTAGCATCAACCTTGGCTCAACAAGGAGGGGAAAATGGTGCTAAATTTCTGCGAAATCTGGCCCGTGAGCTAGGGCAATTCATGGATCTGAATGATGACGGAAATAGCAATAACTCTGAAGTGGAAAATTTTCAAGAATATGCAAACTTCTTCCTAGAATTATTGCAAGCAGAACAAGCTAGCAATAGCGATAGTGCAGTAATTTTTCCGATGCTAGCTCAACGGCAACATCTGCTGAATGACTGTTTTGCCCGGACTTTAGAGCAAGTTTCTTCTAAGTTACTTGACGGTGAAAATTCAGAAACAATTAGCTCAATTATTTGCCTAATTGAAAGTTTGAGTGGTCATATTAGTGAGTTTAGCAGCGGTAATAAAGAGAAGAATATGGAAATTGCCATTACTGGTTATCAAATAGTTTTAAATAATCGGGAACCGGGTAGCGAAAAGTTTGCTCAAACTCAACAGAATCTGGCTACTGCTTACAGTAACAGAACTAATGGTTCGCCGGCTTGACTCAACCCTCGCCCAAGTTCCTAGGCTGACTAAGAGATTATTTAGAAGTGCTGAAATCCTCGATCGAGCTTTAATACAACATCAGGATAAATACCACTGCTATCAGTCAACCAGATATCCGTGCTATCTGTAGTCATTCCCACAATCGCGGCCCCATTTCCGATTTTTTCTACCAATAACTCAGCTTGCACCAGTGGCAAAAACAGCACTAACTCAAAGTCTTCCCCGCCGTACAATGCCCATTCTAAAGCTGTTTCAGTTGATATAAGTTCGCTGAAAATATGGGGAATTGGTATTTTGGGGCGATCGACTTTTGCGCCAACACCGCTAGCCAGACAAATTTGAATAATCGCATCTGCTAAACCATCGCTACTGTCCATTCCGGCGATCGCAATTGGGGAATTAACCCCCCCCGGCCCCCCCTTGCTAAGGGGGGGAGAATTTAGATCCTCATTCATCAGCGTGGGAGAATTAACCCCCCCCGGCCCCCCCTTGCTAAGGGGGGGAGAATTTAGATCCTCATTCATCAGCGTGGGAGAATTAACCCCCCCCGGTCCCCCCTTGCTAAGGGGGGGAGAATTCAAATCCTCATTCATCAGCGTGGGAGAATTAACCCCCCCCGGTCCCCCCTTGCTAAGGGGGGGAGAATTCAAATCCTCATTCATCAGCGTGGGAGAATTAACCCCCCCCGGCCCCCCCTTGCTAAGGGGGGGAGAATTCAAATCCTCATTCATCAGCGTGGGAGAATTAACCCCCCCCGGTCCCCCCTTGCTAAGGGGGGGAGAATTCAAATCCTCATTCATCAGCGTGGGAGAATTAACCCCCCCCGGTCCCCCCTTGCTAAGGGGGGGAGAATTCAAATCCTCATTCATCAGCGTGGGAGAATTAACCCCCCCCGGCCCCCCCTTGCTAAGGGGGGGAGAATTCAAATCCTCATTCATCAGCGTGGGAGAATTAACCCCCCCCGACCCCCCCTTGCTAAGGGGGGGAGAATTCAAATCCTCATTCATCAGCGTGGGAGAATTAACCCCCCCCGACCCCCCCTTGCTAAGGGGGGGAGAATTCAAATCCTCATTCATCAGCGTGGGAGAATTAACCCCCCCCGACCCCCCCTTGCTAAGGGGGGGAGAATTCAAATCCTCATTCATCAGCGTGGGAGAATTAACCCCCCCCGGCCCCCCCTTGCTAAGGGGGGGAGAATTCAAATCCGGCTTCCCCCCCTTACTAAGGGGGGGACTGAGGGGGGGTTCCATCCCATCTTCACAACCCAAGATTTCCCAAAGCACAGGCAAAACATCCAGCCGCGGTTGAGGGCGCTGGTGGGCTAGAATCAAAGTAGCCCGATCGCCCTGTTCCAGATTTTGCCCAAATTCAGGATTCAACAGCAACTCCAATCCAGCGCGAGAGGCCCCGTGAACACCCGTAGCCACAATTGCCCAGCCCGATCGCGCCTGTGACCTACTAATGATACGATCGCGCTCAACCTCCCCAAAAGCCGTAATCGCCACAGTCACAACGGGCGATCGCACCACATCCCCTCCGGCGATCGGCGTCTGATACACTTGCAAACAAGCCGTCATCCCCCGATAAAACTCTTCCACCCACAGCACAGCCGTATCCGCCGCCACAGCCAGGGCTACTGTCACCCCCAGAGGTCTTGCTCCCATCGCTGCCAGATCCGACAAATTCGCGGCTGCCGCGCGCCATCCTGCATCATAGGGGCTGGTAGTGCGATCGCTAAAATGCACTCCATCCACCAACATATCCGTCGTCACAGCCAGAGATTGGTTGGGACTTGTCACCATCACAGCGCAATCATCACCAACTATCTCTGGGGGGCAAAATTTTTGCAATATTTTTAAAAGACCTTGTTCTCCGATATCTTTAATGACCATAATTTTTAATTCATCCCAGAGGGAAGAGAGCTTGTTATGGTTATGATGAGCGGCAAACAAAAATCTCGGTCAATCAATAAGTCTGAAACTATTGACTCACGAAGCCTTGAAAAGTATGGGGGTGGAGGGACTTGAACCCACACGACCGTTTCGGGTCAACGGATTTTAAGTCCGTAGCGTCTACCATTCCGCCACACCCCCTGATTTAAGTTACTGTAGCAGGATTATGCCCCCACAGACAACCACAGCTTTATACAATACAACCAAAACCCTATTTTACGCAACCCCTAATCGAAAATTTCTCAAAAACCGCGCTGCATCCCCCTAAGCGGTACAATAATCAATCAGTGTGTCCTAGGCGATCGCACCTATCTCACCTACCGCCTGTAATTATTCCGCTAAAGCAAATCTATGTATATTACCCTACTGCTATACGCCGTCTTGGCGGGAGCTTATCTCCTGGTAGTACCCGCAGCTACCTACGCCTATCTCAACAGCCGCTGGTACATTGCTACTTCTTTGGAGCGGGCGTTCATGTACTTCTTGATGTTCTTCTTTTTCCCAGGTATGTTTCTCCTAGCTCCATTTTTAAATTTTCGCCCCAAACGGCGGCAGATAGAAGCCTAAATGCGACGTATAGACGTAATTGCAATCACACTCGGTGTCTTTGTGGCTGGTGGGTTAGCCTACTTGTTGCTGCAATTTGCGGGACTCGACAGCACCAAGGCTGGTATCTGGAGTCAATTATTTTTGGTGGCCGGCTTAATTGGATGGCTGGCTACCTATTTATTTCGAGCTGTTACTCAAGGTATGACCTACAGTCAGCAACTGAAGGACTACAAAGAAGCAGTATTGCAGAAGCAGCTTGATGCACTGACTCCCGAAGAATTGGCAAAAATTCAAGCCGAAATTGAACAGGAAAAAAATAATTAGTTATTAGTTATTAGCGGCGCCCTTCGACTACGCGAGCGGGCGCGGTGCTGCCAATAACCAATAATCAATAACCACTGACTAATAACCAATAACTAATGACTATTTCTAATTGCTTTGAAAACCTGCGCCAAAAAAATCAGTGCGCTTTAATCCCTTTCATTACTGCTGGCGACCCAGACTTGGAGACAACGGCTAAAGCACTGCAAGTTTTGGATGACAACGGTGCTGATGCGATCGAACTTGGTGTTCCCTATTCTGACCCCCTGGCTGACGGGCCAGTCATTCAAGCTGCTGCTACCAGGGCTTTGCAGCACGGAACTCGCTTAGATGACGTGCTGGAAATGGTCGCCAAAGTTAGCCCTAATTTGCGATCGCCCATTATTCTGTTCACCTACTATAACCCGATTTTGTATCGAGGTATAGAAACTTTCTTGCAGCAAATCAAAAGTGCCGGAGTCCAGGGATTAGTAGTACCAGATTTGCCCTTAGAAGAAGCCGAAACCCTAATTCAACCAGCCAACAAATTAGGCATTGAACTCACATTATTAGTGGCTCCCACAAGTCCCAAAAGCCGCATAGAAGCTATTGCTAAGCAATCTCAAGGATTTATTTACTTAGTCAGCGTCACCGGTGTTACAGGAGTTCGGGATGGATTAGAAAAGCGAGCAAAAGAGTTACTGCAAGAACTGCGCAGCGTCACCGAAAAACCCATCGGCATCGGTTTTGGGATTTCGACACCGGAACACGCTCGTCAGGTGAAAGAATGGGGCGCAGATGCTGCGATTGTCGGCAGTGCTTTTGTCAAACGTTTAGCTGATGGCACTCCAGAACAGGGTTTAGAATCTATCGGCCAATTCTGCAAGAGTCTCAAAGTAGCAATTCAAAATACTTAGCAGCCTTGCCGATAATTTCTATCATTAGATAGATGCCGGAGTGCGATCGAGCTTGCCATAATTGCTCCCAAAGACATTGTTGTACTTGAGATAAAAGGTTTTCTTCCTTTAGGTTTCCGACCTGAAGGAAGGTTTTTTTTGAGATAACAAGGTGGGTAGTAATATCAATTCCGGTTGTATCGGAATGATTTAACCGCGAAGGCGCGAAGTACGCGAAGGCAGAGAAGAGAGAGTGGACGAAGAGGGTAGGCACGGTGGCACTACCCCTACAAAACCATGATTTGTCACCAGAATGAAACAGCCCTGGCCCTTGGGGGGTCCTTCTTCCTTCTTCCTGAAGCGGTTCCTGAGCGGAGTCGAAGGTCCTTCTTCCTTCTTCCTTCTTCCTTCTTCCTTCTTCCTTCACCCACTAAACAATTGAGAAATGTAACTTGAGATAGATAAACAAGTCCTATTTTTATTCGTATGCTGAAAGAGTATTGAAATTCCTGATTTTGTAATGGTAGCCATTTACCAAGCCACAGGCATTTCAATATATGAACCATAGTATAGTATGCAAGGAGCATTTTTTATGAACAGACTAACTGCGTTTATCAAAAAAATTCGATTTGGACAGTTGTTAACAGTGTTTATGGCGGGCATTTTAGTGTTCGTTAGCACTGCGTGTAGCGGCACGGATGTGATTGCAGGAAAGACTGCCGACAAACTTAGAGAAGAAGTTCCTTCCGAGGCTGTAACTTCTGAATATAAAGGTGGGCAGAACCAATATAGCGATGTCGATCCCAGAAATGCCAACATGACAAAAGTAGAAGCAAAAGCCAAGATGCTGAAGGATGAAGCACAGCGCCGCATCGATACTAAAGCTAGCAACAATGTGGGTGAAAATGTCCGACGGGTGGCCGATGAAGGCCCTGATAAACTCAAGGACATTGGCAACAAATTGAATGACGATGTTCGCAGTGCTCAGGAGAATTTAGATGAGTTTGGGAAAAACACCAAAAAAAACATGGCTAACCTTAAAGAAAATACTCGCGATGGTGTGAAGGGAGCAAAAGAAGTGGTTAAAGAGGCCACTGAAGGGGCAAAAGACAGAGTAGCAGAGGGTAAGGATGCCCTTCAATACAACCTCAAACAAGGCAGGGAAAATGTTAAAGATGCTTTGGAGACTGTAAAGTCTAATGCTGATGATGTCTCGGACAAGGTTAGCTCTAAAGTGAACCGAGATATTGATAGAACTCAGCGAGCTGCTGAAAGAGCGGTTGATGCGATCGACTAATCATATCAATTCTGATTGCACCATCAGGTGATTGTCGATGTTTATTTAGGGTAGATTGGGAAGACGATCGCCCACTTTCAACCCTAATTGGGCTGCCCTTCCTCCTCGGAGTTCCATCACTGCATCAACTGGAACATCCGGGCCGTAGTTGGGGCAGTTTTCAGTTAAACAGGGCGGCACATTGGGGATTATCGCCTGCACTACCCCTCCCCGCAAAAAAATCATATCCAGTTCAATAAATACATTTTTCATCCAAAAACGTACATTTCGCGCGGGTTCAATGGGAAACAACATTCCCCTGTCTTCGGGCAATTCTGTGCGAAACATCAGACCAATTTGTTGTTCTTGGGGAGTTTGGGCCACTTCCAAGCCGATCGCGCGATCGCCGATGTTAGTATTAACAGAAATTGGCAAAATCTGACCCACATCAATCCCCCCAAACAGCGATATAAAGTTGGATTGTGATAAATTAACTATTTCCGCAAAAGCTCCTAAATATTGGCCAGTATTTTTATTTTTTATCACAGTTTGGTTATCGGAAATAGAGATATCTAAGTCGCTAAACTTCATGCCATCTGTTAAGACAATTTTATCATTTCCGTTGCCAAAATCGGTAATTAAATCGGATCTATCTAGACTCGATGGAGCAGCGGTTATTTCCATCACAAATAAATCATCCCCCGCACCACCTGTCAAGATATCTTTGCCTTCACCACCGATTAGCAAATCTTGGCCCCGATCGCCATTAATTACATCATCTCCTTGTCCTCCATAGATGGTATCGGTTCCCTGGCCTCCCGCGAGGGTATCAGCGCCTTCATTTCCGGCGAGCCAATCATTTTCCCGATCGCCAAAAAGCAGGTCATTTCCCCCGAAACCTTGAATTGTGTCATTACCCGCCAATCCTCTAATCAGATCGCTGTTGGGACTTCCCAGCAGAAAATCAAAGCCGAAAGTACCTTCGATATTAGCCATTTTCTATTTAATAAAAGGAAGCTTTAGCGATGGGCATTCGCCAACCAGTACCAAAAGCGCGATCGCTAATTTTCAAACCCGGAGGCGCTTGTCGCCGTTTAAATTCCGCCTGTCTCACTAATTTTAGTATACGCGCCACCACCGCTTCATCGTGTCCCGCCGCCACAATTTGTTTCACAGATTCATGATTTTCGATCCATCGCTCCAAGATGTCATCCAAAATATCATAAGCAGGCAAAGAATCTTGGTCAATTTGTCCCGGTTTCAGTTCAGCACTAGGCGGTTTACTAATAATATTACCAGGAATTATCTCCTTCCCAAAGGGCGGGGACGGGGACGGAGAGGGCGGGCACGGAGGAGAGGGCGGGCACGGAGGAGAGGGCGGGCACGGGGGCACCGCCCCTACAGACTCGTTCCCAGGCTCTGCCTGGGAACGCAGATCTAGAGGCTCCGCCTCATCTTTTCCCTTCCCTATTCCCCCAGCATTCAGCCACTGACAAAGGGAATAAACGCGAGTTTTTGGCACATCAGAAATCACCGCCAATCCGCCATTCATATCGCCATAGAGAGTGCAGTAACCCACCGCCATTTCCGATTTATTGCCAGTAGAAAGCAGCAAATGGCCAAACTTATTAGAAATTGCCATCAACAGATTGCCACGAATTCGCGATTGAATATTTTCCTCAGCAATGCCAAAAGTGGTATCGACAAACAAATTAGCTAAAGTGCGATCGTAAGCTTTCATCAAATCAGCGATGGGCAACATTTCCATCCCAATACCCAAATTTTTAGCTAATTCCAAAGCATCATTCACCGAATGATCGGAACTATAGGGAGAAGGCATGAGAACGGCCAACACATTTTCCGGTCCGATCGCATAACTGGCAATTGCAGCCACCAAAGCCGAATCAATCCCCCCACTCAAGCCCAATACAACCTTAGAAAAACCACACTTGCGAACATAATCTCGTACCCCTAAAACCAAAGCAGCCCAAATTTCTGCATCCCCAACCTGCGGAGAAAAACTTAAAGGTGCGCCCTTAACTTCTGTAGGATTTTGCGAGGTAATGTCCACTAAATCCCGTTTAGCTTCGTCATATTCAATCACCCCAAAATCCGTTTCAAAAGAAGCTAGTACCTGAATTAATTCACCGTTTCTGTTGATACAAAAACTGCTACCATCAAAAATAATATCATCATTTCCCCCCACTTGATTAGCGTAAACAATAGGTATACCTGAGCGAATTACGCTATGTTGTAACATAGCCGATCGCACTCCCCGCTTTCCGGCAGCATAAGGCGATGCCGACAAATTCAACACTAAATCCACACCAGCTTTGACCAAATCCAAAAAAGGTTCACCGGCGTAACTGCGTTTCCCCCAAAACTCCTCATTATTCCACACATCCTCGCAGACTGTAATCCCAATTTTAATGTTACCTAATTTAAAAAAATCGCTTTGGCTTCCTGGTTCAAAATACCGATCTTCATCAAATACATCATAGGTAGGCAACAACCGTTTATTAAATACTTGTTGAACCCTGCCATTGACCAACAAAACAGCACAGTTAAACAAGGATTTTCCCCCTGCTTTCACAGCGTTAGGATTAGGAATAGCAGTGCCGACTATCACTGCCAACTCCCCTGGCAAATCCTGGGCTAATTGCTGCAACTTGTCCCCAGCCGCGGCAATAAAACTAGGGTTCATCAACAAATCTCGTGGTGGATAACCTATCAGAGAAAGTTCCGGTGTTAGCAATAGATTTGCTCCTTCACCCGCAGCCTTTTTTGCAGATTCCAGAATCAAGTTGGCATTGCCAAAAATATCACCAATTGTAGGATTTAGTTGTGCGATCGCAATTTTCATATTACCAAATTACCTAATCTAGAAGGAAGAAGAAAGAAGATCGATGTGAAGAAGGATTACTCACGAATCAGACTTGTAATGCTTCTTCTTCGCGAACTTCCAGAATATTCGCGCACTCATATGGGGCTTTCATCGCCTGTACTCCTGAATTTTTTATACTGTAATCTTACTAAATTTATCATCTAATGTCATCCTGTAAACAATTAAATAAACACCAGAGGTTTATCCTTTAAAGGGGCAAAAGCTTCCGGATCGAAGCGATACAAACTCGCAGGACGACCGGCACCCCGTGAAACTTTTACACCGGTATCACACAAAAAACCTAGTTTCAATAATCGGGCGCGAAAATTAGAATAATCTGAAAAAGTTTCCCCCAAAATAGTAGTATAAAGTTGATACAAATCGCTTAAAGTGAAAAGTTCCGGCAAGACTTCAAAAGCCACGGGACTATATTCCAGTTTATTCCGCAAGCGCCGGTATCCGTATTCGAGAATTTGATTGTGATCGAAGGCCAACTTAGGAACTTGTTCCACAGGATACCAAGCAATGCCACTGACACGGTGGCCGGCACCAGCCACCACACTCCCAGCAATCAATTCAGCTTCTTCCAAGCGAACTAAAGCAAAGTAACTGACAGAAAGATAACGATCGCCTCTGGTGAATTCCCTGGGATCGCGCCCCGGTTCTCCAAAAGTATACAATTGCTCCAAATACAAGTTTTTTACCCGAATTTTTTCCGACAAAATCCGATAAGCTGCATTCTCCAGAGATTCCCCGTGGCGCACCAAAGTACCCGGAAGACTCCAAAAGTCGATAAAAGGTTCGTCATGCCGCATTAATAACAGCACCAATAAGCGGTTCTGTAAAGTATCGACGGAGAAAATCACATTATCTACTCCGACTTTAAAGTCAGCTAATGAGCAACCTTCGCTCTTTTTTGTGCCTCGTGCCATGCGTATAAATTCTCCCTATTAATGTAATCTTCGATGGTCGGAGTCAGGGCTTCGGTGTCTCCTGTTTCCCGATAGGATGTTGAAGAAACATTGGGAGCATTCAAAGATGCGATCGCCACATCCGCACCCCTTCGTCTCAACTGCCACAAATCTAACTCTTGTGGTGGATAATTAGGTCGTGGGACTACTAGCAATTGCACTTGTTTTAACAAATCTTCAACTTGATACCAGCGAGGCAATTGTTCCACTAAATCTGAACCTATTACTAGGGTCAACTCGACATTTCCCCACATGGATTTTGCCCGTGCTACAGTTTCTAGCGTCCTCGGACTACTGAGTTCTGGATATAAACAAAGATTGTGCCGTGGGGAATTAATTTCTTGAATCATTAACAGCAGCATTGCCGATCGATGTTCCAGAGAAGTTTGGTGAGATTTAAAAGGATTGTCCGATGCCCAAACTGCTACCCAGTCAAAATGCTGAGCCAGCCAATTCAGGATAGTTTTGTGTCCGGCAGTAGGCGGATCGGCGCTGGTTCCAAACAAGGCAATTCTTTTCATGGGGAATTGGGAATTGGGAATTGGGAATTGGGAATTGGGAATTGGGAATTGGGAATTGGGAATTGGGAATTGGGGATTTGTTATTTGTTATTTGTTATTGGTTATTTTTTATTGGTTATTTGTCGTGTTTGATTGGTGAGATTTTGCAAATCTGTAGAAATTTCTACAGGTGGCGAAATCGGGTTATTTAGTTGGCGACTTGCAGCGGGCAGACTGGCGACAGAAGCGGCTGTGCGTTTTGCGATCGCCTCTAAACTATCTTGACCATACAATCGTTTTCCTTCCTTGACAACCAACTTCATTAATGTTATATAAGCATCATAATTCTGAGGTTTTTCCTCAGACAATCCCAAACAATCTCCGAGAATTTGCCCATCTTTAATCTGTCTAAAAATTTGCTTCCGTCCCGGATATGTCACTTTGCCACTTGCCTCCTTCATCACTGGAATTCCGTCAATTTCCACCAATTTATAAACACCATTCACAGGGGAACCGCTGACCAACTTCGTTCCCAAACCGTATCCGTCAATGCAAGCGCCGGCATTTTTTAATTTAGCAATTTCCGCCTCGTCCAGATCGCCGCTGGCAATAATTGGAACTCCCCGCAGGATCGATCGCACTTCCCGCGACAATTTCACCAAATCCCCAGAATCCAGCCGCACCCCTTCTAACACTATTTCACCGCTGTTGACGCGATCGGCCAACAGGCGCGCCGCCGCTACAGTATCATAGGTATCGATTAACAACGGCGCACCGGGAAAATAGCGGTGAAACGCCGTAAACGCCTGCTCTTCACTGCCTTCGAGGGCACTTACAGCCATCACCAAAGCATGAGCCATTGTACCGACTGGTTTGCGGCCCAACCTCAAAGCAGCCAAAACATTAGAAGTCCCATCAATCCCCGCAGCCAGAGCCGCCCTAGCCGCCCACACAGCAGCTTGAGGGCCAAAAGCCCTGCGCGTCCCAAATTCCAGCAACTTAGCATCAGGGCCAGCCACATCGCGCAATCTGGCCGATCGCGTCGCAATCAAAGTTTGATAATTTATGACATTGAGCAAATAAGTTTCCACCAACTGAGCCTCCCACAGAGGAGCCTCGATTCGCAGCAATGGCTCATTGGCAAATACCGCCGTCCCCTCCGGCACCGCCCAGACATCGCCAGTAAAGCGGGCTGTGGCGAGTAGAGTCCAGAATCGATCGGGCGCATCAGCAAAAATCCCAGTGGACTGCAAAGCCGCTATTTGCGAGGCTGAAAACTGAAATTTCTCCAGATAATCGAGAACTTGAGCCAAGCCCATGGCGATCGCATAGCCAAAACCTTCTGGTAAGCGCCGCGCGAATAATTCAAAACTCGCGACTCGCCCGTCGATCCCTTCCCCGACGTAACAAGCCGTCATCGTTAGCTGGTAGAGGTCGGTCAGTAAGCTGTAATCTTCTGAGGAAAGACACAGTTCTTGGTCTTCTTGGATTTGGGCAAAACTTTGATGGTGCAAGCTTTCTGTGGCAGTTTTCATGGTAGAACCCCGGCAAACTCCTTTTGTTAATTATAGTAATAAATACCATATTTTATATAAATTTTTGATTAAGATTTTAAATTTAGGTCTGAAAATTTCCTTTTTATAACTCTGTAATGCCTAATTGCCTGTGGATTGACCGATGAGTGTTATGGTAAGATTAATAAAAATTATCCCGCAGTTTGTCAATTAGAGCCCAAAAACCGGGTTTTTGACCAAAAAACTGGGATGCCGACTTCTTCCTTCCGCCCAAGGAGGCGACTTCTTCCTTCCCCCCTTGGGGGGGGCTGGGGGGGGTTCTTCTTCCTTCCGCCCAAGGAGGCGACTTCTTCCTTCCCCCCTTGGGGGGGGCTGGGGGGGGTTCTTCTTCCTTCCGCCCAAGGAGGCGACTTCTTCCTTCCCCCCTTGGGGGGGGCTGGGGGGGGGTTCTTCTTCCTTCCGCCCAAGTAGGCGACTTCTTCCTTCCCCCCTTGGGGGGGCTGGGGGGGGTTCTTCTTCCTTCCGCCCAAGTAGGCGACTTCTTCCTTCCCCCCTTGGGGGGGGCTGGGGGGGGTTCTTCTTCCTTCCGCCCAAGTAGGCGACTTCTTCCTTCCCCCCTTGGGGGGGGCTGGGGGGGGGTTCTTCTTCCTTCCGCCCAAGGAGGCGACTTCTTCCTTCCCCCCTTGGGGGGGGCTGGGGGGGGTTCTTCTTCCTTCCGCCCAAGTAGGCGACTTCTTCCTTCCCCCCTTGGGGGGGCTGGGGGGGGTTCTTCTTCCTTCCGCCCAAGGAGGCGACTTCTTCCTTCCCCCCTTGGGGGGGGCTGGGGGGGGTTCTTCTTCCTTCCGCCCAAGTAGGCGACTTCTTCCTTCCCCCCTTGGGGGGGCTGGGGGGGGTTCTTCTTCCTTCCGCCCAAGTAGGCGACTTCTTCCTTCCCCCCTTGGGGGGGGCTGGGGGGGGTTCTTCTTCCTTCAGCTTGCTGCAATAGTTGCGGACTAATAAGTAATTCAAATAAATATTGCTAAAGCAATCCCCAGGCAAAAAATCAGAGTAATGTATAAAGTATCAGAACCCAGACGAGAGAGGCGAATTTTATGAATCTTTCTAAGTCTTTGACAAACGCAATGCGTTACGTTTCGGAAGCAGCTTTGCGACTTTTTAGCCCCAGCGATGACAACTATCCCAATAGTGGCGTTCAACCTTTTGAGGGTAAGTCTTCCAAAAGCTCTAAGCGGGAATAATCAACCGTCATTTAGGCAGTTTCCTTCGCGATCGGCAAAAACCCTCTGTGTAACGGCAGATAGGCGATCGCCTCACACAACTCCAACAACAACGGTAATTTTTAATCAATACATCCAGAACCCCGAATTATGTAAAAATTCGGGGTTCTAAGTAATGATTAATTACAAATTACCAATTACCCAAAACTGATTTAGAAAAAAGGCGATCGCAGCACTGCCGATCGGCACTGTCAAATTATCAATTCCCCACTTAGAAACCGACTCCAAACTAGCAGCAACCAAAGCCACAATCGCAGATACTGCCCAAGTTTGCCAAACATTACCTTGAACCACCAGCAAAATCAAACTGCTGACAACAAAACTCACCAAATACATCGTTGCAGAACCTTCCCAACTTTTCTTCATTCCCCAAACTCGATAAATATGTTGCCCATATTTCTGGCCAATGACAGCAGCCAATCCGTCCCCCCAAGTCATCACCAAAATGCCCAAAGCAGCATATTCCTGATGTTGCAGTGGCCAAAACCAAGCCACCAGAATGCTGATAGTAACAGCATAAAAAAAAGTACCCCAACTTTGCCGATTGATACTGTTGAGACTAGGTAAAATCGGCACTTGGTAGGAAATTAGGGCGATCGCTGCGGCTAAAATTCCCGCCGTTATTCCCACCCAACCAGGTATTTCCAGCCACCAAGCCAACAAAATCACATTCCCCGTACCGATGTGCACCACCTTCCGGGAAACTTCTGGATCGACGGAAGTAAAGCGATTTAACCCTTCAGCCACCAGTAAAATCAAGCCCAACCAAATCCCCACGAGGGAAATTTGCAGCCACACAGTCGGAATTTCAGCAACTATAGACACGATATTTAGGAAAAACTTAGATTGGGCACTGTGTACTACTTTAAACGTAAAACGCGGTATTAGATTCCCGACTTCTTTAAGTGCTTAAGTAGTCCCCCTCGTGGTAAAGTCTAGCTAGTCGATCGGGATGTGATTGCTATGCAGTATGTATTAATTATTCATGAAGTAGAAAACTATGAAGCTTGGAAATCTGTATTCGATCGTGCTGCAATTATCCGAAAAGAAGCTGGAGAGCGATCGTATCAAGTCTTGAAATATGAAAATAAACCCAACAAAATTGTTCATTTTTCCGCCTGGACATCAATCGTAGATGCTCGGGCATTTTTTGAGTCGCCTAAACTGGTTAAAATTAGAGAGGAAGCGGGAGTTAAAGCTCCTGAATTTATATATCTAGACCAATTAGAGTCTGGAGTCTTGTGAAAGAGTTTGCGATCGCCTTTGTAGAATGTCAAGCGATTTGATGTCTAATTATTACTGTCCGTTTCCCGCTGACAATGCTGTCACTATGGCTGCGACTGCGGGACTAAGGCTAGACAAAACAACGACGGAAGCAGTAGCAATAATAATAGTCGTAGCCATCCTCACCATACCATCAGTTCCTTTCTGATATGCGTCAAACTTGTATTCCAGGCGATCGACCTTCTGACCTAATTCTTCCCTGACCTTGCCTAATTCTTCCCTGAGCTGAATTAATGATTCTCTGATGTCATCATTGCTGGGATTTTCTGGTATCTGCATGGCGATTTCTCCTATTCAAACTACAGACCTTAGCTTTAGTCTATCAATATCATAACATAATTTCTTAATCTTAAAATTCAGAATTCAGCACTATTCACCAAATCTCGCACAGCAGCAAAAGCCCTTCCCCGCAACTTCATAGGCAACAGCGACAGCGCCAAACCAGCCCACATTTTAGCCTCAGAAACCGACTTCCCCGATCGCACCATCCCCCGCCCTTTCTCAGTTTCACCCACCTCAATCAGTCGCAAACCCAGCGCTAATTGAGTTTCTGCAATCCTTCTGAGCCTGACCGTTTCCAACTTGTCCTCATCAAACTCGTAACTGGTCAAATAGCGCAATTTATCAGTCAAATAGGGAATAGCCCGATCGCTCCCTTGCTGTTCGGCATGAAATCGATATTCCATCAAAAGTTCCGGCAAATAATAGCATTTTTTCCCAGCGATAGCAAGTCTGACAAACAAATCGTTATCTTCACAATTTTGCCAATTTGGCCGCAGAAATCCTACCTCTTCCAACGCAGTCCGGCGAAACAAAGTGGCCCCTATTTGCAAACTTTGTTTCACAAAAACTGTTGTCAGCAAATCTTCAATAATTCCCGCCGACAACGAACTGCGGCCCCATCTTTGCGAATTCAGTTTAGTCTGGATTTCATCAATGTGATTATTAATGTCAATCACCCAGTGATCCGTACTGACAAAATCAATGCTGGGGTCTTTATCTAAAATAGCAGATGTCCGTTCCAAAAATTGTGGACTCAGGCGATCGTCATCGTCAAATTTAATAAAATATTCACCCCGATGCGCCGCAAAGCCCGATCGCATATTATTGCTTTTACCAATATGATGCGGGTGACGAATGTAGCTAATCCCTTCATCTACAAATTCCGACATCAACAGCGCTGTGCTGTCAGTAGAACCATCATCGCAGACAATTAATTCAAAATCTGTATAAGTTTGAGCTAGCACGCTGGCGATCGCACCAGCCAGCAAATGCACTCGATTGTAAGTAGGAATACAAACGCTAATTTTGGGCACAAACTTATATAGCACAAGAGCGATGTGAAGAAGGAAAAAAGAAGCAATAAGGAAAATACAGCCACTGTCATAGTTTCAGTGATTCAGAATATCCTAACTGCCGAGAAGGTTGCTATCACATTTTAGGTGAATGTATTTTAACTCAAACGAGCCGTACATTCCAAAATTAACTTTTGATTGACCAACGCAAAAGGTTGAATTTCTAAAGCGCAACGAAAAGCTTGAATTGCATTTATGTATTCTCCCAAAGCAGCGTAGCACAAACCCCGCCCGTGCAAAGCTCCAAAATGAATTGGGTTGAGTTTGAGGACCGTGGAGCAGTCTTGGAGCGACTTTTTATAATTTCCTTGGGTATAGTGAAGTACGGCGCGCCGATTCCAAGCTTCCGCAAAATCAGGTTCTTGAGAAATCAGTTTGGTTAACAAATCTAAAGCGTGGCGAACATCACCCGCATCCAGGGAAACTTGCGATCGCCTGAGAATTTGCATCCCATACTCTCCCTTCTGGTGAAACCAACAGCGCCAGAGTTCTGTAGTCGCGCGATCGCGTACCCTTTCGTCGGAGTTTTTCAAATCTTCCAGCAGCGCCTTAACAGATAATTCGTCCATAGGTGCGAAAATTGTTAAACAGGTTTTATTAATCAATCTTATCGCTTGGCGGTAACTTTATTTATGAGTAGTGGATGCACTATCAACCCAAATAGCTGGTTCCTAGCCATCGTTATCCACCTAAAATGACATAGTTAGGCTCAGAAAACGGATTTTTGCCTAAGTCCTGTTTGTACAACATTCCATGCAGATTTTAATGCTTTCCTCCACTTTTCCCTATCCCCCAAGCCGCGGAGGAACTCAGGTAAGGACATTTCATTTATTAAAATATTTGAGCCGGCGGCATCATGTAATTCTCGGAACACTGCGATCGCCCGATGTCACCGATGCACAAATTCACCAATTGCGCCAGCAAGTTGCAGAATTAGCCGTTTTTCCCCACCCCCAAATACCCCCCCAACCCCCCCTTACCAAGGGGGGGCTAAGACTACCCCCCCGAAGCTGGGGGGGGACTGAGGGGGGATTCTATGCAATCGTGGGAAAACTAGGCAGATTTGCTGGATTTTTGCAATCCGGGACACCTCCCAATGTACTCTCAAGCTACTCGCCAGCCATGCAGAATTGGGTAGATGAGTTAGTCACAGCAGGGAAGTGCGATGCTATTACTTGCGAACACAGCGTTAACGAGATTTATGTCCGTCCACAGTGGCGACAAAAACTCCTGACAGTCGTCAATATTCACAGTTCAGTTTGGGGAACTTGTAAGCAAATTTTAGAAACAGGCACATCAGAAAACCCCCTGCGCGATCGACTTAATTTACCCCTCCTAGCCCGCTATGAAAAACGCTACTGTGCCAAATTCTCTCGCATTGTGGCGACCACATCCACAGACAAGCAACTACTTCTCCAATTGTTGTCCCCTAGAAACATGGAAAAAAGAATAGACTATTTCTCAATGCCAACCATTGAGGTAATTCCCAACGGAGTTGATTTAGTCGAATTTCCCCATCGGGCGATCGATCCGGGAGGACACACCTTAATCTTTGCAGGGGCGATGAACAATTTGCCCAACATAGACGCAGCCAGATTTTTGAGCTTGGAGATCTTACCAATCCTACAGCAACGCTATCCCGATACTACCCTCACCTTAGTCGGAACTTCCCCAGTACCCTCCGTCTTGGCTTTGGGGAAACTACCAGGAATTCAAGTTCTAGGCAGAGTCCAAAAGGTGGCAGAATATTTGCATCAGGCTACTGTTTGTGTAGTCCCGATGCGAATTGGTTTGGGGATAAAAAATAAAACTTTGGAGGCGATGGCTGCTGGAACACCCATTGTTGCAAGCGATCGAGGTTTGGAAGGTTTAGCCATCGGCGGTGAGTCACAACCGATCTTGGCCTTGCGCGCTAATGAAGTTCAGGAGTATGTTGAAGCGATTAGCACTTTGTTTGAAAATCCACACCTAAGACACGAATTGTCTCAAAATGAAAATCCACACCTAAGACACGAATTGTCTCAAAATGCCCGATCGCACATCGAAACCCAATACACCTGGGATACCATAGGTCGGCAATACGATCGACTATTAGACATCTAGCAAAAAGCCTGTTCTTAATAGACTGTAAGACCTATTCCACAATAATTATCGGCAATGTCTATGGCAATTTTAAGCATAAATTCTAAAATCTAAATCCTAAAATTTCACGATGGAACACAAAATTAACCCCTCCAAAAATCGAGCCAAACCCCCAGAAAATGCCAAAGTTCCCCCCACCAGACGCCGCCGCCAAGCCCGACGCACCCAAAATTCTCCAGAATCTCCATCTAAAACCCCCAAATCAAAAACTCCTACCCCAACATCCGTCGCCAGATATCCCTGGAAAAGACTGATCGCTAATTTCACAGCCCTCAGCGTGTTGTGTGGCTTCGCTGCTTTGATGGGCGGGGGCGCATGGCTGAGTTATCAACTGATTGTCGATCCCAACGGTAACAAATGGATCGCTAAATTTGTGCCGGAATGGTCCCGGCTTCCCCTCGCCACCAGAGATTCGATTCAAACTCTGGATCAAATTCAAGCTAGCATCCGTAAATTGGGATTTGTCACCGGAGAACCTCTGCCACTTCCTATCGATAACTCCACAGATCCTTCTATTTCTGATTTACTTTTACCTGTGATGGTGGAAAGGACTGTTAACGCCACAACATCCTGCAAAAATCCTTGTCGTCAAATTGTCGAACTTCGGGTATACAAGCGCGTGCAACTTCCCGATCGAGATTCAGATAAAGTCGAGTATTTTCAACTAACCAGTTCCGTAAATGTAGAAGGTCCAGCAGAATCTTTTGTACTCGCTTCTTTAGCTGACTCCAAGTCAGATACTCTTGGCTCGAATCAGTCTCTACCTTTAACCGAACTGCGCCGATTTAATGGCAAAGCACCGACTTCGGGAATTTGGTTTAATGTCAGCGGTCAATTAGTACGGGGCGATAAAAAACTTCCCTACGGACAGGTGGTTCGCTACAACCCCAGCCAAAATCATTTAATCTCGCTCTTGGAATGGGTGAGTGCCGCCGGACAACCGCCCAATTGGCAGCAAATTGTTAAGGGTTCGTCTCCACAATTGGCGATCGATCAAACAGTTGGTTTGGAACCCCAATTTACTCTTTATCAAATTGGCCCGCGCAAATTTGTCCCGAATCCTGTTCAGTTAAACCCGATTTCTTTGGAAGAATTTGCTTTAAATGACGAAACCTACAAAAATGGTTTGCGACTTGCCAAAAGTGGTCTGTGGTCTCCAGCTTTAAATGTGATGCGTATTGCTAAGGGAAAAGCCGGTGCTAATTGGCCGACTCTGGCCCAAGCTCAGCTAGATACTATCGAATTTCATGCTAAAATTACTAAGGCTCAGGCGATCGCCTCTTGGGCCAGTCCCGGTCAACAAGTTCTCGCAGAGTTGATAGACGGTCGCTGGAGAGAAGCTTTGCAGGTATTTGAAGCCGATCCTAGCAACAGTCACGAAATTGCCAAAACCCTCAAAAATGACAATGGCAAACTCTTGAATCGCGTAGACGCAGCCTTGAGAGTGAATTCTAGTGATGGAGATGTCAAAGCTTGGGGCGCACTCATTATCGCCGCTCAAGATGGGACTCGCGAGGCCATGAATTGGCTCGATCAACAATCAGATACCGACAGCGAAACTAGGAACCGTATTCGGAATTTAGTCAATAAACTTGACGAATCAGTTTCCCTAGCTGAAAGTTTAGAACAGCACAAAAGTCAAATTATGGGTTCGGCTACTTTACTTAGCACTATTAATCCCAATGAATGGATGGAACCAGAACCTAAAAATCAGTTAAAATTGACAGAAAAACAAGTTTGGTATCAGGTACAGGTCGCCAGTTTCTACGACGGGAACCGCTGGGTTAATTCGCCCTTTTTGGATATGGAACTGAAATCTTTTCCTGCTACTCAAGTCAAGTGGTTGTGGGGTAGGCTCGGCTTACTCGCCGATCCGAAAATTAAAATTGAGGTGGCGATGAATAACGGTGTACAAAGAGTCGCTTTGGGAACGGTGAAAGCTGTGCAGCTTCAAGACGGAAATCTACGGTTGCTTGCCGCAGTTGAGAAGGGTTCTTAACCAATGAAAAATCGCAGACAGAAGCTAGAAGGTAGAAGGCAGAAGCCAGAAGCCAGAAGTATCAATTCTCCCCCTCTCCCACTCTTCCACTCTCCCCTTCCCTTCTGGGACAACAACACAAACAACTATTTTCTTAACTCAATTTACAAAACTCGCACACAAAAGCCCCTGAACTCTTAGCTTTCGCTCTTTTTAGAGAGTGCTGCAATCATCTGGCGTTTGACGGCTTTAGCCCAAAGCTCAAACTCTAAACTGTTCGTGGTTTTAATTTTAACTTGCTCAACAGGCTGAGGTGGGGCTTTTTTTTCTACGGTAGTATCCATGTTTTTTTTCCTCGTCCAGAAAATGTTAGTAGTCGATCGTCAATGGTTAGGATCGTATCTCTATTCTATTAACTAATTGCAGGAATTACTTCTATTAAATACATATAATTTTATCACAAAATGCAGTAAATACATCTAGAGAATGCAATTTACGAATCTAACTTTAAAACTTCCTGCAATCTCTGCCTACCATAGGTTTTAGCTGATGTTTGATGATGACAATTTAGGTTCTAAAATATTATCAAACCAAGACTTATGTTAATCTACTGATAGTTAAATGAATGTATTTGTGTATACAGCAGATAATCATTTTTTAACCAGTCATAAAATATGCACAAGCAAAAAAACAAGCTCGTCAATTAATTGGTCTGGCTTTAATACTAGAGGATTTTTGATTATTAATATTTAGCAACATTTAATTTTAAGTTTACAAAAAATATTACCGCCAACCCCAGACTCCACAACAAGAGAATTCTGTGCTTCCTAGGCGATCGCCTCCGTCTCCTATTCCCAGTAGAATCCAGCCCTATTCCTCTCAAAAATTGTCAGAAAATTTCCCCCGCTCAAAGACAGACTCAACACTCAGAAAGTTCTCTGCTTCCTAGGTTCTTGTTTTCCAGGAAAAGTAGACCTTTTGTCTGGAATCTTCCGGAACTTTATTTAGATGAAATGAATCTTAGAAAGTATCAGCAAAGAATAAATATTTATTGAGCGACCGCACTCATCCAAAAACCACTGAGCAAGGTAAGATCGAATAGCTCAGTAGATAGACGTTCTGAACTTTTGAGTTCACAAGAAAAAACTTGTAATCTCCTCATGAAACAGGGTTTACCTAAATTTTGATTCATCAATCAAACGGAGTGTTTTTCACACCCAAATTAATAGATCAAAATTGATCTAGGAGAAATTCCATGAAGTTTTTAAAACTCTTACTGGCCACCACATTAATGTCTGCTTCCATTAGCTCCGCCTTGGCCCAGGAAAAAGTGCAAATCTTAGGTGCAAGCTATGGTGGTAGTGGTTGTCCCGACAGATCCGCCAGTGTCAGTGTCAGCCCCGATGGTCAAGAACTAACCATTCTATTTGATAAGTTTGTAGCCCAGGGAAATGTCTCAGCAGAAAAACGCAAAAGCTGCAATCTCAGTATTCCCATCAAAGTACCTCAAGGTTTCCAAATTTCTCTCTACGATGCTGATTATCGTGGTTATATCGCACCAAAAACTAGCGCCAACTTAAGAGCAGAATACTTTTTTGCAGGCAGCCGAGGCCCAATTTTTTCCCGGAATTTTAACGGGGAAACGAACTATAACGTTCGAGATAGCTTAGCCACTGTAGCAGATGTTTGGTCTCGTTGTGGTGACAGCATCAACATGAGAGTCAATGCTGCGATGACTGCCAGTGGTGCTGGTACGGCCACCGTTGACTCCTTCGATCTGGCTCACCGTGGTTTGGTTTATCACATCAAATATCGCACCTGTCGCTAGATATTTCCAGCATCCCATTTTTGCAAATATATCCGTAGCGGCAAAGCATTCCGGTAGATAATTTATTAGTTATAAGCAGAGACTTACTGCCGGAATGCGAGATCCCCTCCAAAATTGGGATGGACCCTCGATTATTGCCTGACGGTGCAACCGAAATTTAGATCAGACTTTGATTATTTTGATTTAAACAGGTTTTTATCCTCTGACGCACCCTACTTGTTTACAAACAAGTTTTAGGTAAAATCTCAAGTATCAAAAATATCCAATTGTTCGCTATCAGCCTCTTCTTTTCCCTCTTTTTTAACTCCTTTCCGCAGCCCTATAGCAATTTTACTATGTTTCTCAATCTGCTTCATCACCTGTCTTGCTCTCTCAATTACCGAGGTTGGTAAACCAGCTAATCTCCCCGCTTCAATCCCATAAGACTTATCAGCACCTCCAGGCTGAACTTGGTGCAAAAATACTATTTGATCGGGCAATTCCTTGACAGTAACTTGATAATTTGCTACATTATTTAAAATAGAAGCTAACTCATTCAATTCGTGATAGTGCGTTGCAAAAATTGTTCTAGCTCGAATTTCGCTTGCTAAATATTCGGCCACAGACCAAGCAATCGAAAGTCCGTCAAAAGTCGCTGTTCCCCTCCCAATTTCATCTAACAAAACCAATGATTTTGGTGTCGCATGGTTGAGAATATTTGCCGTTTCATTCATTTCTACCATAAAGGTAGACTGACCTGTTGCCAAATCATCCACCGCGCCGACGCGGGTAAAAATGCGATCGCAAATTCCCAAAGTAGCAGCCTTCGCCGGCACAAAACTCCCCATCTGCGCCATCAACTGAATCAAACCCACCTGCCGCAAATAACAACTTTTGCCACTAGCATTCGGTCCAGTTAAAATAATTAAATCTGGTCTATTTAGCGCTGCTTCCCGACCCAAAAAAGCCGAATTAGGTACGAAAAAGCCCGGAGGTAAAGACTTTTCGACCACCGGATGACAACCTTCAATAATTTTAATTTCCCGACTTTCAACCATATTTGGACGACAGTAATTCTGATAAACAGCTACTTCTGCCAAACCACACAAAACGTCGGCCGCGGCCACGGCGCGGGAAACATTGCGAATAATTTCGGCGTGTTCTCCTACCTCGGCGCGCACTTGAGCAAAAATATCATATTCTAGTTGATTTAAATCTTCCCGCGCTGTCAGAATTCGTACTTCTCTTTGTTTTAATTCTTCTGTGCTGTAGCGTTCTTCATTAGTGAGAGTTTGTTTGCGCGTGTAGTCATTTGGTACTTGGTCTACTTTCGATTTTGTAATGCTGATATAATACCCGAAAGCTTTATTGTAACCTACTTTTAAATTAGAAATTCCCGTGCGTTTTCTTTCATTTGCCTCTAAATGAGCAATCCACTCCTGATCGGCTGATGCAGTTTGCCGCATTTCATCTAGTAGAGAATTAATCCCAGAACGAATTAACCCTCCTTCTTTTAAATGAATGGGTGGTTCGTCAACTAAATGAGCGTGAATTTTAGTTGCTAATTCTGCTAAAATTGGCGGCACATTTTGCAGTGCTTTCAGATAGGGCGATCGACCTTGGGCTGCGATCGCACCTAATTCCGGCAATTTTGCCAAAGAATCACCTAAAGCGACTAAATCTCGCGGGCTAGCTGTTCCAGAACCAGCGCGGCCAGTCAGTCTTTCTATGTCGTACATTTGGCGTAATAACTGCTGCAAATCTTGGCGCAGGTAGTTATCTTCTACTAATTCTTGAATCGTGTCATGTCGCGCGCAAATGCCTTTAATATTCAGTAAAGGTTGCAGCACCCACCGCCGTAAAGCCCGACCTCCCATTGCAGTGCTAGTTTTGTCTATCGCCCACAGCAAAGAACCATGAAAAACCCCATCTCTCACAGTTTGAGTAATTTCGAGATTGCGACGGGTTTGATAGTCTAGTGTGAGAAAATCCGTGATAGTATAAGTGTGTAATACTTGCAAAGGGACTGCATTTCCTTTTTGAGTTTCTTCGAGATATTGCAGTAAACCCCCGGCGGCGCGCACTGCTAGGGCAAGCTGTCCACACCCCATACCTTCGAGCGATCGCACTTTGAACTTTTGCAGGATTCTCTGTTTAGCTTCTCCCAAAGTAAAGGGAATTTGCGATCGCAAAGAATAGCAAAATGAACTCGGTAAACACTCTGGCAAACCATCGGATTTTTCTCCTGGTCTCAACATAGTCACCAAATCGGGAGCATTAGTTGGTACTAGCACTTCCGACGGTTGCAAACGCAATAATTCTAGATTTAATTGTTCTAAACTATCTGCCTGTGTAGTCAGAAATTCTCCCGTTGAAATATCTGTATAAGCCAATCCCCAATGGGTTCCAGCTATAACGATTGCTGCTAAAAAGTTATTTTGTCTGGCTTTGAGCATTCCGTCATCAGTCAAAGTTCCGGGAGTCAGAATTCTGGTAATTTCGCGCTTGACTTGACGGCCTTCTCTAGCTGCGATCGCTGCATCTTCTACTTGGTCACAAACTACTACAGCATAGCCTTTTTCTACTAACATTGATGTGTAGCGATCGAGTGCATGGTGTGGCACTCCTGTCATCGGCACTCGTCCAATTTCCTTGCCGCTTTCTTTGCTAGTACAAACCAGCTCTAATTCCCGCGAAATCGTCACTGCATCTTGGAAAAAGCACTCAAAAAAATCTCCGACTCGAAATAATAAAAGTGCGTGGGGATATTGTTCTTTGACTTCCACATACCGCTGCATCATCGGTGTCAGCTTATTAAACTCTAGTAAGCGGTAGTCGGCATTACGAATATTTGCTTGATTGGGGTCTGTTGGGGTAGATGCAGTGTAAGGCATAAAAGGCGATCGATAAACTTTAATCTTTCACAACTTTAGCGCAAGCTCGGCATTTAAGCAGCACTTGCGATCCAAAACCCGCCCCGCCTCGAATCTCGATCGACCAGCCCGGACTTGAGAAGTTTGAGGCTGCAACTTACTCAGTAGACTTAATGAGCTGGTCTGTAGTCGTAAGATGCCGTACACATCCCACCTTACTACTATAGATAAGCTGAGGTGTATGTAGATTTTATACTCAAGTTTGATGAATTTCTTGTGCTGTCACTACTCCTAGCGATTTTGACCTACTCGTGGGCGAAGCCAGCACGAAGTGTTTATTTACTTCCTGGATGGTTCGAGATTTGAGGTTGAACGGCGCAAATATAATTTAGAGAGGAGGAATTTTACTGTAAATTTTAACTTCTTGCATAGCATAAGTCCTGACTCTAAAAAAAGTAATTG